>NZ_CDHP01000009.1:0-8519 GCF_900002895.1 Ercella succinigenes
AACCAGTAACAGCATAGAACGACTCAACGAAGAGCTACGTCGTAGGGAACGCGTTATACGGATATTCCCCAATGATGACAGTCTTATCCGACTGATGGGAGCAGTTCTGATGGAGCACCATGAAAAATGGTTGACCGGCAAAAAGTATTTCATAATGGATCGCTACTTTGATGAGAGAGAAACAGCAAGAAAAGAAGCGTTAGCAGAACGAGCAGCATACCTGCATGTTGTCACCTGATTCATGCAGATACCGGAAGACAATTTACACCAACTTTTTGGACTTGACTTTATAGCGGGCAATTGAATTAGAACTGTTTCCCATATAGGACATCCAGCCACCAAGATTATCATGTGAATAATTATATTGATAAGTAACATTGAAATTTGTATATTCTAAATCCCAGGGTGTTGCATCATATTCATTAGCAGGACCATCATAGCATTCATTGAATTGCATTATACTGTCCGCACCTGCCCAGAGATAAAGTCCTGCGGAAACCTGGTTATATCTTTTGAGAAAACCATTGATTTCATTGTATTCACATAAGAGATTTTTTATATTTGCCATTTGAATTGCACCTTGGCCTATGTCTTCGCAGTAATTATGCCCAATATAAACATCTCTGCTGTATAAATCTCGTGTTCTTACCCACAGCTGTTCCCAGCCTTCGTGAAATTTGCCGGTTTCATCGTATTGACCTAAAGATGTACTTCTATCAAAAAACCAATTAAATCCAAATTGTATAGCATGTAGCTCAGTTCTCTCAAATCTGTTATTTTCAATACGAACATCTCTAAAATAGTATCCTGATTGTCCATATTCAGTATAATTTTTCTCGCCAAAAACCTGAAAATTAATTCCACCATAATGTATTTTCTGCCATGTAGAAGGACCATCAATATCGTGTATATAGCAGTTGGTTATTCTGAAATAGTCCATTATATTATCTTCCCCTGGAGCAAGAAGATCTGCATTTATTGAAATACTTATACCATCTCTGACAAAGTTACCGCTTGTTATATTTCTGGAAAAATCATCATCATTAGAGAGTTCAATATTATGTATTTCCCAGTATTGCTGATTTCTTAATACAATAGCACCGGTCAACCCAACTTTGTCCTTTACTTTATTTCTGTCTCCTGTACCACTTAACGGATATTCTACATTGCCATTTGTAGCAATATATGGTTTTCCCTCACTTTCGTCGCCATACATATCTATAACAATCGGCTTTCCTGTTTCTCCTGAACCTTTTGGCCACAACTGCTGATTTTCCCATGTTTCACCGCATTTCAAAAGTATTCTGTCGCCTGGTTGAAAAGTTTTAGCATTCGCTTTATCAAGATTTTTCCAGGCATTAATTGCAGAAGTACCATTATTATTGTCATTCCCACTTGTAAAATCTATAAAATAATCCTGACCGCCATATGGATTGTTTAAATTATCATCTGCACTTACAAGTAAATTAAAAGGTAAAATTGCAAGCATAACAAAGACAGCTGTCAGCACAGACAGCACTTTTTTTAATCTCTTCATATTTATTTACTCCTTATCGATTAATGATTGAACTGCTAATTAATAAGAATATCTTTTAAATTTGAATCTAAAATTTCTATTGTTAAATCTTTCTTATAATCATCAAAATATTTTTCGAATTTTTCTTGTATGAGATTTTCACGAATTCTAACTTTATACTTGCTGTACGAAAAATCAGCATCAAAGGTTCTCTTATCCATACGCACTATACTGATTTCTTCACTATTTTCTAATAATCTGATTTCACCCTCTCTCATTTCTTCTGCCGCAATTCTAACGTCATAACAGGCTCTAATATCCAAAGAATAACTGCTGTTTGTAAATTTTCTGTTCTGAATAATAATTACAGAACTGTATCTGTTCTGAATATCTTCTGAACTCTCCCCCCTTTCAAAATAACTAATAATGTTTCCTGCAATTTCACTGGCATCTTCTGAAAATGGTATTATAATTTCAGTAACTTCTAAAGTTGTACCAGCAGAGCTCCATTCACTCATGTTTTCGAAAAAATAATCTTCAATCTCTTTTTCTGTAACATAAAGCTCTGATGTTTGATCAGCACTCAAAACTCTCTTGACATCATTTCGAGAATTAGTGAGCATTCTGCTCATATACTCTTCTATGGTAAAACTTTCAAGTCCATAAACAATCTCATCATTTTGCAAAGCTTTTTTTCTAGAATCATTTTCCCGAGTTCTTGCTTTCTCGATATCAGCAAAGTCTACAGGTATTTCAATTCCTTTTTCTCGACAAAGAATTAATAAAGCTTTTGTCTCAAGACAACGTTCAAACGCTTTACTTTTCAACACTTCTTCAGGAACTTCACCATTATAGTTTTTTGTCCAGTCAGCCTTCTCCAGACTAATTTGATATTGACTACTAAAATAATTTCTGACTGCTGATTTTTCCTGATTTGAATAAAAATCAAGCTCTGCTTGTGATATAGAATAACCAGATATATTTGCCAATTCCGTTTCTCCAGAAACGTCACATGCACTAATGAAACACATAGAAGCAATTAGTATAGTAACCACAATAATATGGGAATCTATTGCTTTTCGAAAAGTTTTATAACTTATCATAATGAGATATATCCTCTCTGCATCAACAGCAATAAAAAGGAACAACAAATAACACTCTCTTTTACACTTGTATGATAGCAAAACATCTTTATTGAAATTGATTTTAACCTGGGCTATAGACACCAGTATATAGACAGTAATTCTGAATATACATGGAATCGATTTACAGTATTATGTATATTTTTGACATTTATCACATACCCGTACTCTAGGCACCTAAATAATCCCATACCATTTTATTTCTCCTGATGTCAGAAAAACTTCTTGCTTCCTGCCAGTCCCGTCATAGAAAATCGTTTTTTGTTCAATTAATGAATTATTTACAAGACAATATTTGCCCGTACTTTCATAAACATTGACTTCAATATTAATATTTTCGCAAAACCATTTTTGGGCTAATTCCTCCGAAGTTGAACTCCACAAAATCGCTCGATATAGTAATCTGTTATTTGTAAAATCAAAAGGAAGTCCACTTATATATACAGCTCTACCTTTGCCAAAATTATTTACAGCCAGCTTTACTTCTTTATCCCTTTGTACAATTACTTTTGTATTCGCAAGAGCATATATATCAGATGCGCCATGCCCAAAATCTATATCTTCTACATTTTCCATGTGATCGGTTATGAAATGATTATTTTGTTCCCAGTTGTATTTATCATAGCCAAGAGTGAATGAAGTTTCCTTTTCTACACCTAAAACATTTGCAAGCTGAAAAAAATGACCCTGATACTGATATGCAGAAGGCTCACCTATTCCTATCAATCCACCGCCTGCAGACACAAAACTTCTTATAGTCTGCAGAATTTTCGGATTAGACCAATGCCAACCACCAGAATGTGCTGTATCTGCCGTGCCAACATTGATGACTACATCAATGCTATTAAGAATATTTGAATCGAATAATATATCGTCAAAGCTGATAAAAACAACTTCAAACGGTGCACCAGAAAGAGATTCTATAACCCCTGCATAACAAGTGTTTTGCTTGTGATACAAAGCATGATGAACCATGTGGCAACCCCAGCTGCGCATTTTACCCCAGCAGTTTAAAATTGCTACTTTTTTTGCACAATATGGTTTAGCGCCATCAATATTTTCATAAAGCAATCTGAACTCGTCTGCAATTTGGGTTATATAATCTACAAATTCAGGGAATTGCAGAGCTAATTTAAGGTATCCTCCATAACCTATGCGATCTACAGGTTTTCGCAAAAGGGCTCTGCGAGCAGTGATCCAGTTATCCTTGGCTTCAGCAACAGGATTGCCTCCTGCCAAAAAAACATCTGGGAAAAAATATGGCAAAAACCTGCCTTCAGTATATTTTACACCTTCGATATCACTAATAAGCCTTAACGTTGAACCATTGCCAACACTGCCTACAACAGCATCAAGCCCGATAGCCTTAAACTCTTCCATATAAGGTTCAGTGCCAATCCAGTGGTCTCCAAGAAACATCATAGCCTCACGATTTTCTTTGTGAGTTATATCAACAAGTTCTTTCGCCAAAGTTGCTACTTCTCTTCTCTGGAAAGCCATAAAGTCCATGTACTCTTTTGTAGGAATTCTGTACTGATTATTATAATATCCTTCATCTATGATATATTCTGCTCTGAAGATATATCCCACTTCTTTTTCAAACTGTTCGAGTATAAAAGGGCTTACACTTGCTGAGTATCCATACCAATCCACGTATTTTTCTCTCTTCAATTCATCAAAAAGAAGAGTAAACTGATGAAAAAAAGTAGTAAATCTTACAACATCTACATATTGCTTTTTTTGAAGAAATTTCCGTAATCTGTTTTTCGAAAATTCTTTTGTTTTAGGTTGACGTACATCAAAAGTAATCTGATGTTCAGTATCCTGCCAGTCGTTTACGACTGAATTGTACATATGTACCGGATCCCAGATCAAATATGCCAGATAGCTCACACTATATTCATGGTATCTGGTACAGTTTTTTATATAGACTGATTCGCTTTTATTATCGTAAGACCAGTTTTCAGATTCAATAACAGCTCCAGTTGTTCGGTCAATAACCTCCCACCAGCGGTATATATCATCAATATCATTAACACAAATAAGATCTTTGCTTACACCTTCTGTCAAACAAATTTCAAGCAAATTTTCAAAAGCAGTATGAAAATTTGTACATATGTAACACTGCTGTACTTCATCAGGATTTTGTTTTGCCCACTTATTATCTTTTCTTGTCGTATAATATGTTGCATATATTTTCGCATCAACTTCTTTTAATTCAACAGGAAACTCTGTTCCATCCGCATCTCTAAGAGCATCTGCTCCCCATTTTTTCATTGTTTCAATTGTTTCGGACACAATATCTACATCAGTAGGAACCGTTAGTCTTCCTCTGCTCATCTCATATTCCTCCAATTAATATATTCTCTCAAGACCTATCCTATTATTCCCTTTAATTTTTGGTTCTTGATTTACAACATTTTCAAAGCCACCTCTGTAGTAAATATCCGGCGGATATTCACTTCTGAAAATTTCATAAACAGTGTTTTTTGATGTAGCAAAAGAAATTATATTATTCACCATGGAGCACTTAATATTTTCATTTTCTGATACTAATGTTAAAGGCAAATTATTCGCCCATGGATTGTACATTGTACACTCATTACCAAATAGACTTTCTATTGATACGAGCCTCACTTCTCCTTGTACATACTCTGCACTAACTATAAATCCTTTTTCAGCATGTAGCCTAAAAACACATTTATCCATCCAGATCGCAGGTAACAGACGGATAATTCCATCATAGCTTTGCAACAAAGCCTCTTGTATGCCATGGCATATATTGGCAGCAGCTTCAAAATAGCAATGCAAAAACCATTCAGAAGATATGGAAGTGCGTTCCCCGACATTCTTATCATGAAGCTCTTCCCATTTTGTCTGTTGTATATCAGAAGGAATAACCCTGGGTATATCCATTTCAGACCACTGCTGATTTGATTTTATATCAGCAAAGTGCATTAAGCCATTTGGAAATATCTGATACTTTTGCACATATCTTTCAAGTATCATTGCCAAATCATCTGCCATACCCAATCTTGCAGCCATTTGTGGAGCCGGAGCATGTCCACTACAGCCTATTTTCCCATCTTTATATATATCCTTATCAAATAATACTCTAGCCGTATTAACAGCTATATCAAATATTTTTTCTCCTTTATCTTTAATGCCTATCAACTCCGAAGGCCAAACCGGACTAAACAAAGTAGCGGGGAAAGGACTGTAAGGATATTCTCCTTCACCATAACGAACTATCTCATTGTTCCATTTTTTGCCTGCCGAAAATATCTTTAGAGCTTCTAAATTATGTTCTATATCTTCACAGCTATAAGAATAAAGTTCTTTCTGAATCTTTCTGATTAGATCCATATCTTTTGGCATTAAATTATAATCTTTTTGAAAATCTACGATTTCTGCTATTTCCCAAAAAATCTTAAATATAGCTTTAATCATAGAATAGTCTGTAAGCGTTTCCTTAAGATTCCAATAGCTTTCATACGCTGTTGAACCACCTTTGATTCTAAAACAGCTATTTTTATTCTCCTCTTCGAATTTAAGCAAATCCAGATACAGTCGTATATTTGATAGTAAAACAGGAATAGTTTTTTCTTTAAGAAATTTTTTATCAAGCGTATATTTATAATGTCTGTAAAAATCCAAAGTGATCTGAGAACCAACAGATAAATTTCTAATAGTATCTGGTTCAAGAGCATTATAACCATTAAAATTAGATATGTCAGAATAAAAAGCACCATTTGAATTAAAAATATGGCTGCCATCCTGGCACGCTTTATCAAGCATAGAAAACCGATAATCAAAATAATTTTCAGCAAGTTCATATTGCCCGGCAGAGTAAATTCCCCAGTTGCTTTGCTGATGATTCCAATGATAAAAATGTCCCCAGTTACGAGAATCACCAAACCATGTCCACAATCCTCCAAACAATGGAGGATACTTGCCTTTAGCACAGCTATTCAGTTGATAAAGATGGATATAGTATAAATTTTCCAGATAATTATCTGGGATATGCAAAAAAGATTTGTTCCAGAAATTATGCCATTTTTTAATATGACAATCTAAAACTTCCTTTTGCGAAGCAGCAGCAATTTTAGTTTGAATAATATTCTGAATTTCTAATGGCAAGGAATCTTTCTCAGACGTTAACTTGCTCAGTACCGATTCATCACTACAAATCTCAACTGTTATATATATTTTTGCCTTTATTTTTTTTGCCGCTGCAAACCTAAACTCACAACCATGCGAGGTACTTCTCACACTTTTGAAATTTGATCCTTCACAAAAAACTGACATTAAAGAACTTAGTTTTGGAGTTTGATGCAATACATGAATTTGCTCTTTCTCAGCGAAGCTACTTGTTCCCTGCAAATTTTTATCATGCACATTTAAAACTTGCTCGTAGTGGTGAAAAAAATTTGGAGTACTCCATTTTTCCACTCGGATAACCAGCTCTGCGGATTCACTCTGTTCAAGATTAAAGTCAATAATAATGGCATCTGGATTTTCCGGTGCGTATATTTTATACTTGAAATTTGAAAATGAAGTTTTAGCTTTTCCCGTAAGATAGGCATCGGCAAGATTGAGTCTTTCTTCAAAATTTTCAAGATAAACCCAATCAAAAATCGGCTGAGGACTGACAATTTTTATTTCACCACAAGAAAAAGGCGCAGTATTTTTTTCTTCACTTTGCCAGCTCCAAGCCTGAAAACTGCCATCAGCTCCAAAATCAATTGCCTCCGTATGATTTATTGGTAAAATCAAACTATTCACATTATGATATAAAAGTCCTCCATAACGTCCATTTCCTATAGGCAATCCTTCATATCCTTTTAAAGCAGGTCTTTTGTAAATAACATCATGCCTACGCAAATAATCAGCAGTCACACCCGATAAAGAATTTTTGCGAAAATGTATTGACTCGTACATGATCTTTTTCCCCTTCCTGAACTATTACCAATCAACCCTTAACTCCACCCACATTTATTCCCTGAATCAAATATTTCTGACCTATAGCAAAAGCAATAATCGTTGGAATTAATACAATTACAAGTGCGGCAAAAAGAGCTCCCCAGTCGGTAGCATAGCGCTGGATTTCAAATAAACTAGCAAGCCCTACCGGCAATGTTTGCTTTTTGGGATCTGTTACCATAACAAGAGCTACCGCATACTCATTCCAAGCCGCCATTGCAGAAAGCATACAGACTGTTACAACGCCAGGTTTTGACATTGGAATAATAATATTTTTCAGAATACCAAAATAAGAACTGCCGTCTATTTTGGCAGCTTCCTCAAAATCTTTAGGAATAGATTTCATGTATCCGCTAAGCAAAAATATTGAAAAGGGAAACTGCATCACAGCGTATAGTACAGCCAGCGGTGTTAGTTTATTTAACCAGTTCAAGCTGTTCATCTGCAAAAACAGAGGGATCATAATATAGGTTGCCTGAATAAAAATGGCAGCCATATATATATTGTTAATTAGTTTTGAGCCCCAAAAAGTCAAGTCCAAAAAGTTGGTGTAAATTGTCTTCCGGTATCTGCATGAATCAGGTGACAACATGCAGGTATGCTGCTCGTTCTGCTAACGCTTCTTTTCTTGCTGTTTCTCTCTCATCAAAGTAGCGATCCATTATGAAATACTTTTTGCCGGTCAACCATTTTTCATGGTGCTCCATCAGAACTGCTCCCATCAGTCGGATAAGACTGTCATCATTGGGGAATATCCGTATAACGCGTTCCCTACGACGTAGCTCTTCGTTGAGTCGTTCTATGCTGTTACTGGTTCTCAGTCGTTTGCGATAGGCTTCCGGCAAAGCAAAAACAGCCGTAATCTCGTCGAAGCTATC
>NZ_CDHP01000010.1:0-69480 GCF_900002895.1 Ercella succinigenes
ATTTAGGCACGTGAAGAATCAGCGTTCCTACTCTAGTTGTCAGGGTACGCTCGCGATAGCCATTCCGATAGCTGACACGTCCATCACTTCGCTCATACGGCTCGGCATTCAATTGTTCGCTGGCCTGTCCTCGCAGCACCGCATCAAATACTTTTTCCAGTAATTTCGCCACCCCGTTCTCCCGATTTCCAAGCATAAGGTCTTTAAGAATTTCGTCTTCCAGTGTAAGATGTACTTGAGCCATGATCTCATTCCTTTCAGTTGTTAGTTTCGCAAAACCTATTATACCGAAAGCGAGCTCGTGGCTCTTTTTTATTTCTCAATTTACACCAAGTATACGGACTTTATCGTCCCCCATCATTCTTTTGCTAGTTTTTATATAAAATATACTCATCATCATTATGCAAAATAAGGTAATCATTGAAAGAGACATAGAATATCCCATATCATAAAAAGAAAATCCAGTTTTATAGGTATATAGTGCTATGGTTTCTGTTGAATAGCCAGGGCCACCTTTTGTCATAACATATATCGTGTCGAAAATCTTAAATAAATCCATCGAACGAATAAGCATAACAAAACTAATAAATGGTGCAATAGATGGCAAAATGATTTTTCTAACAATTTGCCAGTATCGAGCTCCATCCACTTTGGCAGCTTCAATCAACTCATCTGAAACGTTCATCATTGATGTATAAAGTATCAACACAACAAATGGTGTCATCTGCCATATGTCTACAATCATGACACTTAACAAAGATGTAGAAGGATCTCCTAACCAAGCAATTCCATCAATTCCTATTGTATTACGTAACAAGTAATTTAATATTCCAAATTGAGGATCATATATGTATCTCCAGATTAGACCAACAACAACAGGAGAAGTAATCATAGGTAATAGTATTATAGAATTTATCACTCTCAGATTTTTTTTAATGTTCCAAAGAGTTAAGGATATTAGAAAACCTAAAACTACTTCTGCAACCAAGCATACAATGACCAATGTAAATGTATTGCTAATAACCGTTGCAAAAACATTATCCGAAAAAGTTTTCAAATAATTATTAAAGCCAACAAATACTTTTTCCGCGCCAAGATCAAATAGTTTCCATTCATAGAAGCTCATATAAAAAGAGTAAATAATGGATATAAATATGAAAAAGAGCAAAAAAGCTATTGAAGGTAAAATGAAAAAATAACCCATTCTTTTTTCAGCTTTTTTCCTATGTCTTACAGTATTTGCTAATTGCATGCAAATTCCTCCATTACAAAACCAGATAATGACGTTTGTTTTTACAGTTCGGTTATGCATATTAAAACATAACCGAACCATAAATAAACACTATTGATTTTATTCGGCTTCCATAAAGGCTTGTAATGCATCCATAGCTGCCTGGGCGTTTGTTTTTCCTGTCATTACATCTTGTAGTTGAGTTTCTAAAACTTCTTGTTGAGCTGACCATGACTTCCACGATGGATTAGGTTTTATATTATTAAAAGTTTCATTCATTGCCTGAAGAACTGGTGTAGATTCAAGTAATGCTGTATTTTCATAATACGCCTTAGTTGCACCGCAGGTTCCAGATTTTTCAGTAAAATAAGTCTGAGCTTCCGTATCTGTAATAAAGCTTATTAAAGCTGCGGCTTCAGGCTCATTAGTTGTGCCGTTTGCTATTGACCAGCAATAACTGTCAACTATACCTCCAGGTGTTCCGCTATTGGAATAAATAGGTACATAACCCCATTTACCAACTGTTGAGCTTTGATTAGGATCTTCAAGCCATGCACTGTTAACTGTCATACACATAATCATTGCAGCTTTTCCACTAGCCGCAACATTTGAATTTTCATCCCAATGGAAATTCATAAAACCTGAAGGTGCATATTGACTTAATTTACCAAGATATTCTGCAACTTCTACTGCCTCGGAAGAATTGGCATTAGGATTGCCTTCATTATCATAAAACCAGCCATTATTGCCTACCAAAAGAGCCCCGAAAATGCTTGCCAAAGCACCAGATTTTTTACCTGGGAAGGTTATTCCGTAAAGATTATCCCCATCAGAAAGTTTATCTGCTGCTGCTAAAACTTCATCCCAGCTTTGTGGAGCATCAATATCATTCTCTTCAAAAATATCTTTGCGGTAAGCAAGGGTCTGAGTTGTAATAAAATCTGGCAAACCGTAAAGCACATCATCTTTACGATAAGAATTTAAGAGATCTGGAACATATTTATCGATTATATCCTGTGATAAAACTTCTTCAACAGGTAGTAGAAATCCATTATCTGCGAACTCCTCAAACCAGGAAGGATGAACATACAGAACATCATAGGCTCCTGTTCCTGATGCTAGCTCTAAAGCACTTTTCTCGCGTAAATTTTCCCAGGGTATAGCATCCATTACAACCTTAACATTGGTTTGTGCTTCAAATTCATCAAACATATCCCGCCAAGCTGATTGAAAAGGATCTCCTGCCCATGTAGCAACTACTAATTCTCCTGATAGATCTTCTTTAGTGGTTTCGTTATTTGTAGTTTCTTCTGATGTGCCTGCTGTAGTTTCATTAACTGAAGAAGTAGTAGTAACACTTGTACCATTACCGCTACATGCGGTAATCCAAATCAAATTTGATAGAACCAGTATTAATGCGATGAAAACAATATACCTTCTACTTAGTTTCACTTTCCATTCCTCCTTTAAAATTTGTTCTAATACTAAATCAAAAGAATTTAATATAAATCTCCTCTGAGGGGAGAACCCGCCATTCTGCGCAAAACATGTCGCTGCCCCTTTATGGCTTTTGCAAAAGCCATAACATTTTCTGGTGAACACGATCCCCCGTAAACACTATCTCCAATCTGGAACAAGTCTGCACCTGTCATCTTGCTGTCAATTGCAAATCTCTGGATTACTTCAGTATCAGCTCCCTCTTGTGACGTCCCTATGGTAGTTTCCGCCAAAAGACCACATTCATGTATTACTTCTACCCATTTTCTTACCAGATCAATTGTCAAACCTGGTACAGTCCCAGGAGAAGGAAGAACTATTACGTCTGCCCCTGCTTCTGCCAACTCCTTTATTTCATTGACTGTGACAAAATTGTCTGGATTAATTCTAAAGGAACCTCCCCAAGGCATTTTGCCAGCTTTAACCAACCCCTTGTCCTCAACCCCCTCTCTTACATTTGAAACGCAACCAGAAAACTCTTTGTCTGACATTTGCGGTGTACGGATTAAAGTAATATAACTTGCACCTTGGCTTATACCTTTTTGAGCATTTTCTTTGCTGGCAACACGAGAAGCAGGATAGTTATGACTACTGGTTACAGGCTCTAAAGTCATTCCTACAGGTATTCCAGATAGTTTTTTTACCTCTCCTATTGTGCGACCGAACCCAAATTCAAGAAAAGTATTTTGAAAAGATTCTTCAACTTCATCAAACTTAGGAATTATCCCTTTACTTTTATCAATATTCCAAAAAGAAAAAAATCTCTCAATTCCTTCTTGAGTTGAAGGAAGACCGGGTATTAATGGCGACTCTACATTGTAGTGGTTTAAGGTTGCCATGTCACAACCCCAACTTTTAATTAATTCAATATTTGTTACACCATCAATCAGATTTTGCTTAAAAGTTACTGTTTCTCCAATAATAACGCGTCCACTAGCTGACTGAATTGCTTTTACCAAATCACTTCTCTGAGCTGTTATAAGAGGAGTGCCAACATCGTTTAGAAATTTAACCATTATATATTTCCCCCTTTAAGTTTTTGCGAACATTCTTAATTTAATTTTATATAATCTGGATGTGCTGAAATAATTTCTTCCAACATTTTTTCCGCATCATTAATAGATCTAATAAACGGGTGCGAAGCTAAAGCGATTAAAGCAAGATCTTTAGATTTTTCTGCACCAGCTTTTACCGTAAGCGATTCATACTCTTTAACATGGTGTACAAGACCAGCAATACCATCTGGAATATTTCCCAAATGCAAAGGTTTTATGCTATCACCATATACAATCGCAGGAACTTCGATAACTGCATCTTTTTTGAGCTCATTTATTATTCCGTTGTTTTGAATGTTTATAACGTGAATGGCACCATCGGCATTTTCCATTGAGTCTATTAAGGCAACTGCAGCTTCTGAATACCAGGCTCCTCCCCTTTGGTCCAATCCTGCAGGCTTTGTTTTCAAATCAGGATTACTGTAATCTTTTAACAACTCTTTATCAACATCAATTAATTTCTCCGCTCTGGTTGTCTCCTGTGAAGACAGTTTCTGATATATTTCATTTTGGTGATTGTAATACTGCAAATATCCAACAGGTAAAACCTGCATGGCTAAAGAATGTTTGACATTAAATGCATAACCCAACATATAATCACATTTAGAGTGATTTAATATCTCTGCAAAAGAATTCCTTGTAACATCTTTACCCTTAAGATATATACCTTTTATAAAACCAAGATGATTTAGTCCAAAATAGTCAAAGAAAACCTCATTATCGTTCCAACCCATTACTTCACATATACGCTTGAAAGTCGTAATTGGTCCATTGCATAAACCAATTACTTTGATTTTTGAATATTTACTAGCTGCTTCAGTGATAATTCCAGATGGATTTGTAAAATTAATAAGCTTTGCCTGTGGAGCATACTTTTCCATACAATCTGTTATTTTTAATATTTCAGGAATTGTTCGAAGAGCTTTAGCAAAGCCTCCCGGACCGGTTGTCTCCTGACCAATATAATCATACTTGAGTGGAATTGCTTCATCTTTAGCACGAGCTTTTAAAAGACCAACTCTAAATTGTGTTACAACATAATCTGCATTCTCAACTGCTTCTTTTAGGCTCTCTGTCATGGTAACTTTAGGTGGTTCATCAAACTTAGAACACATTCTTTCAATCAAACCACCAACAATAGAAAGTCTTTCTTGACTAATGTCCATTAGAGCAAACTCTTTTACTCTAAGCTTATCCTGTCTTTTTAAGAAACCATCAATCAACTCAGGACTGTAGGTACTTCCAGCGCCAATTACACTGATCTTCATTGCTTTCATTTCTATTCCTCCTTACTTTTTGAGAACACTTAATACAGACGGCAATATTTAGCCGCTAAAAAATTTGTGGATTCTTTTTTCTCTTTTGATAAAATTAAAAAAGTCTAGTAAACTAATTTTTTTCGAAAAATTTCTGTATCTAATTTAGGATAAATTTTATAATCATCGTATTTCTTTAAGGATAGTCCTGTAAAAACTGAAGCAAACTCTGCACAAGCTTTTTTTTCAAGACCATTTAGCATTGAAAAACAGTAGCTAGCCCCGAATATATCTCCTGACCCCACTGTGTCATATGCCTCAACAAGAAAACTATCTACTTTTTTACAGTCTTCCTGAGTCATAACAATACAACCGGCCATTCCTTTTTTAAGAACAACTGTTTTGCAACCCATATCAAGAAATAATTTCCCCGGATTATTTGTTTTTGTATTATTTAGAATTTGCAACACCTCTTTATGAGCTACGAAAAAAACATCTATCAACTGAAAAATTTTATCCAAGCGACCGGAAGCTATGGGATCGAATTTATCAACCGGTAACATCTGTCCATCTAAAGCTATAATTTTTCCTCTTTTTTTCACTTCACATAATAAATCATAAAATTCATCTGTCCAGAATTCTGGGAAAAGCATGTAACCAGCCACATAAACCAAATCAAAATCGCCAAAATCATCTATTTTAGGTATATACATGGGTAGCATAGGAGAGCACCCAACAAAAGTTTTTTTGTTTTTGTCACAAACCATCATGCTTTTTGTGCTTTTTTTAGATGGCAAGATTTTTACACCACTGCAATCTATACCCTTTTGTCTTAAAAAACTGATCATGCTATACCCTGCTAAATCATCCCCTACAACTGAATAAATTTTGACATCAACACCCAGATGCTTTAGAGCTGTGGATGCGTAAGAAGCAGATCCACCGGTTGTTATAGTTATATCTTCTGCCCACACTTTTTCTCCCATCACTTCTATTGATGAAGGATTATGCATCAGAATGTCTTCACAAATTTCCCCTATCATTATTACCTTAAACACATTTTTACCCCTATAATAATTTTTGTTGGAAATAATTATTGTTAAAATTTTTCTTCCGCAAGAGTCTGATCTGTAAGTCTGATATATTTTTTTGATCTTTCTATTCTTTTAAAGGCGACAGCCACGAATAACGCGTCCATAATTCCCATTTGAGCAATACGCGATGACATTGCAAAATCTCTAAATGTAGTCTCTTCAGATCTCGAAATTAAAGTTATGTCAGAAACTCTAGTTATAGGAGATCTTTCAAAACTTGTTAAACATATTGTCGTGGCACCGTTACTACGGGCATCTTCGAGCATTTTCACAGTATGTTTTGTACTACCTGTATGAGATATGCCAATAGCAACATCTCCCTGATTAAGCATGGTAGCATGTATCAAAGAATCAGATGTATCTACTCCTATTCTTGAGTTTATTCCTACCCTAAGAAGGCGATAATGAGCATCCATACATATCGGAATGGAATTGCCGTATGCAAAAAATTCTACTCTGTTAGAAAAAGCAATGCTATTTACAGCTCTAGAAAATTGATCACTGTCTAATTTTTGCAGAGTTTCCTGCAATGCTTGCATTTCTGAGCTAAAAACTTTTTTCAAAATTGTTTTTTCATCATCATTTTCACTTATATCTTCAAGGATCATTTGGTTTCCTGTGTTAGTTTCAGCTGCTAGATTGATTTTAAAATCGTTAAAACCTGCATAGCCTACAAATTTACAAAATCTAACAACACTCGCCTCACTAACAGAACAAGATTCAGCTACCATCACAATGGTCATGTGTATTACTTTTTCAATATTATCCATTACATAATTTGCTATTATTTTTGATGTGTCAGACATTTTAGGAAACTCTGATTGTATTCTTGCGACACAGCCATCAGGCATCATTAAGTTATTTTCATACATTTCCATATTTGTCATTCTCCAATACAAAATTTATCTTGAACAAATATTAACATGTCATTTTGAATTTGTCTACACAAAACTGAAATATTTTTTCTATATATTGATATTATTTTAACCAATTAATGCTATATACACATTAAAATCTTCTTTTCAGAGCAATTTACAGAGCAAAATTTACTAAAAACCTTAAAATGGTGAAAATTATTTTCTTTTTATAAAATTATTTTTTCACAGATTAGAATTTTTTCATCAATAATCTTTGTAAAAATTTTTCTAAATTGTGTTAAAACTTCAACTGAAAAAGTCTGTTCTATTATCTTTGTCGACATGAAACTCAACTGGGAATGTTATATATGCACAAAATATTTTTTATATGGCACTTATTTTAGTGCATAGTGTGGACAGCAGCATTTTCATAAGCTATATTATAAATGTGGTTGTTAAATTTATGGGAACGTTCCAAGTTGTTAACATCTATTTAGCAGCCATTTTGTTTGAAGCACAAGGGAACGTTCCCAAACAAGTTCTTACTGATGCATTAGTGGAGGATTCAGTGTATACAATTATCGATGTAGCCAAATTAGCCGGAGTCAGCAAGTCTACCGTTTCTAGAGTCATTAATAACAATGGACCAGTTAATGATGAAACTAGGGTTCGCGTAGAAAAAGCCATGAAAGAATTGAACTATTCTCCTAGCTACTTTGCTCAAGGAATTAGAACCGGCAAAACAAAAACCTTAGCATTTATGCATCCAGATTCTACGAACGTCTTCTACAACGAGATGTTGGTAGGTGTTGAAGAGGTTGCCTTGGAACACGGGTATATGGTTTTAATTTGTAATACAAACAGAAATACTGAGCGAGAATATAAGTATGCTCTTGAATTACAAAAAAGAAATGTCGACGGAATTATTTTTTCAACCTATGAAGTGGATCAAAACAACCTAAAACACTTCTATCACCTTTCAAGAAAGCTACCAATGGTTTTCATGGACAATATTTATACAAATCAGGAAGAAGTATCGGTCGTTATCTCTGAAGGATATAGATCCAGTCAACGCATAGTAAAGTTTTTGCACGAAAAAGGCTGCAGACGTATAGCATATATTCGCATTCAGGATGTAAGTGTAGTCAATCATCGTTTCATGGGATATGTAAAAGGTCTGGAAAAGTGTGGTTTGCCCTATAATCCAGAACTTGTTTACATGGCGACTTACGAAGAAATGAACAAGTCCCATATAAAAATGGGACGAGACGGAGCAAAACGCTTACTGGCATTGCCTGAACCTCCGGATGCAATTATGACTTCAATAGATACCATGGCTATAGGTGCAATGAGGCAAATTCTTGATAGCGGTCTACGCGTACCTGAGGATATCAAAATCGTTGGTTATGACAATATTGAACTATCTACATTAGTAAGGCCCAGAATTACCACAATGGCTCAGCCAATAAAACAACTAGGAATTGAAGCCGCTAAACTTTTAATGCATAAGATTCAAATTGACAACAATTATAACCAAAGAATTCTTTTCGACCCTGTTTTCTTAGAAAGAGAAAGCACTTAAAAAAGTATCTATGGTGTGCACATCTGCTAACTATTGACATTAATAAAAGCATCAAAAAGAAAGCTTTCACAATAAAAAGAATCGCAAGAGCAATGTAAATTTACTAAGAGAGGTGATGCTAAGGCTGAAAGCAAGAATAACGAACCCACGATGGTAACGTTCCCAACAAAATAACTAAAATAACAAATTTTCTAGGAGGGTCAAATAATGAATTATAAGAGAATTATTTCATTGATTATGAGCATAGTGATTGTTTGTTTTGTAGCTGCCTGTTCAATGAATACGCCAGGAGAAACAACAACGGCCACTACTACATCGTCTTCTGATCAAGAAGGAGAAACAGAATCTACCGAAACAACAGCTCAAGGAGAAGAAAAAGATTCTTATCTCATTGGTATGTCTACGCTGAATTTATCTAATCCATTTTTTGTAGCACTAACTGATGCAGCAAAAGAATTTGCAGAGCAGAACAATGCCGAACTCATGATTAATGATTCACAGGATCAAACAGAGAGACAAATTACTGCATTAGAAAATTTTATTGCTAGCGGTTGTGATGCAATAATTGTAACGGCTGTAGATCCTGAAGCTATTTTACCTATCGTTCAAAGCGCCCGTGCTCAGGGGATCGTTGTGGTCTGTCATACAACAAAACTTGATGAGTACGATGCCTGGGTTGCCGCTGATGAATATGATATGGGTTATACTCTTGGAACCGCAGCGGGTGAATGGATAGCCGCTAATCTTGGCGACGAAGAAATACAGGCAGCTACTCTAAACTTTGACACTATTCCACAAGTAATAAACCGTAAAAATGGAATTATTGAAGGAGTATTGGAAAAAGCGCCCAATGTAAAATTTGTAGCCGATGCCACAGCTGGTGACCCACAAGCAGGCATGGAAGCAACAGAGAATTTTATACAAACTTATCCAGATCTACAGGTTTTACTTGGTATTAATGATGGCGGAGCTTTAGGTGGTTACGAAGCTTTTATGGCAGCAGGGAAAACAGGAGATCAATATCTTGTCGGCGGTATTGACGCTACACCAGAAGGCATAGAAAAAGTGCGCGAAGGCGGCATCTACCGTGTAACAGTAGATCAGGCACCGGTTACAGCAGGTCAAAAATGTGTTGAACTTGCATTAAAAGCAATAAAAGGTGAACCTTTTGAAAAAGATTACTTACAAGATCTTGTTCCTGTAACCATAGATAATGTAGATAATTATTAAAATCATCCCAATATTTCCCTAAATGGGATTTTCACAAGCATATAAAACTAATAAAACCCGACATTAACTGCATAAAACTACTTTTACTGTTAAAAATTCTAAATATTTTCAATGTGCTTAATATATGCATAAATGTCGGGTTTTTAATTTAATTTATTCACATCATTACTTAAGAGTATTAATGATTAATATTTTATAAAGGAGGGAAATTTTTGAAGACATTGCTTGAATTGAAAAATGTATGCAAAAAATACCCTGGGGTTACAGCTTTAGATAATATAACTATGCAAATAGAAGAAGGTGAAGTACATGCCCTTCTCGGTGAAAACGGAGCAGGGAAAAGTACTCTTATTAAAGTATTATCTGGTGCTATTGAGCCAAATGCCGGAGAAATCGTCTTTGAAGACAAAACTTATTCCTACATGACACCAATTTTATCCACTCATTTGGGAATAGGTGTAATATATCAGGAATTTAATCTGGTTCCATCATTAACTATTTCTGAAAATATTTTTCTAGGCAATGAAAAAAGAAACGGAATATTGATTGATAAGAAAAAAATGCTGGATGAGTCAAAGAAAATTCTTAAATCTCTCGAAATTGACATTGATCCATCAACTCTGGTGCGAGAACTTAGTGTGGCATATCAGCAAATTGTTGAAATTGCCAAAGCGGTATCCAGAAATGTTAAAGTTCTGATTATGGACGAACCAACCGCACCTCTAACTAATCATGAAATTCAAGCCATGTTCAAACTAGTAAAAAAACTGGTCGAACAAAAAGTGACAATTATATATATATCTCATCGACTGGAAGAATTATTTGAAATAGCTGATCGTGTTTCTGTCTTGAGAGACGGCACTTATATAGACACAAAAAACATAAAGGAAACAAACAAAGATGAATTAGTTAGCTTAATGGTCGGAAGATGCATGAATGAACAATATCCACCTCGAAAAAGCATGATAGGGGAAAAAGTCCTGGAAGTCAAAAATCTTTGTGATGGAGCTTTTTTGCAAGATATCAACTTTGAAGTCAGAGCAGGTGAAGTTGTTGGCATATCAGGCTTAGTAGGAGCCGGTCGTACTGAGTTGCTGAGAATACTCTTTGGTGCTGATCTTCGTAGTTCAGGTGATATATTGCTAAATGGAAAACCTATACAATGCACACGTCCAGCACAAGCTATTGCTAAAGGTATTGCATTAATTCCAGAAGACCGTAAACAGCAGGGAATTCTGCTCAAAATGAATATCGCAGATAACATCACCTTACCAAGCATCCGTAAACTTTCACGTGCAATCATTATGAATAATTCCAGAATTAAAAATGTTGTTAGTGATTTTATCACTCGTCTTTCAATAAAAACGCCTAACGCACAACAGATCGTAAAAAATCTTTCTGGCGGAAATCAGCAAAAAGTTGTTCTAGCTAAATGGTTGGCATGCGAATGTAATTTATATCTTTTCGACGAACCAACACGAGGCATTGATGTTTGTGCCAAATATGAAATCTACCAATTAATTAATGATCTTGTACAGCAAGGTAATGCTGTAATTATAGTTTCTTCAGAACTTCCAGAAATTATTGGCATGTCAGATCGTATTTTAGTCATGAACCATGGCAGAATGGTTGGCGAACTGGGGCGTGACGAAGTAACTCAACATAAAATTATGAGCCTGGCATCAGGCGGATGGGTGGTTTGACTATGAAAATGGGCAATTTCGCAAAAAAATATGGCATTGTAATTGTCATGGTATTATTAATCATTTTCTTTTCTTTTATGACAAATTCTTTTTTGTCAGTAAAAAATCTTTTTAATGTAATGCGTCAGGTTTCGATAACTGGAATAGTTGCTGTTGGTATGACCTTGGTTCTATTGACAGGAGGATTAGATCTATCAGTAGGAAGCCTCTTGGCAGTGACTAGCGTTACAGCCTCTAGTCTAATTGTCAAGGCAGGACTTAATCCATGGTTAGCAATGATTATAGCAATTCTGTTTACAACTTGTTTTGGAATAATTACAGGATCTCTAATTCAAAAAATTGAACTTCCCCCTATGATAGCTACATTAGGTATGATGACTATTGTGCGAGGATTGTCATTCATCATCACAGGTGGATTGCCTGTATATGGGCTTCCCCAACAGTATGCAATTATAGGACAGGGGTATCTTTGGGTAATCCCCATTCCGGTTATATTTATGTTGATAGCTTTTGCTCTAGGATACTTTCTTCTAAACAAAACATATTTCGGACGTTATTTTTACGCTATGGGAGGCAATCAGGAAGCAGCCAGATTGGCTGGTATCAACGTGGGTATAATAAAAATTGCTACTTATACAATTAATGCTTTTTTGTGCGGAGTAGCCGGCATAATCCTCATGTTTCGTATTAATTCAGGACAACCTACGGCGGGACAAGGAATGGAAATGGACGTTATAACAGCAACTGTTTTAGGCGGAGTGTCTCTTTCGGGAGGCGAAGGAAGAATCGCAGGGGTTCTGATTGGTTGCCTAATCATGGGAATTTTATCAAATGGTCTGATTATAATGAATGTCGGAGAATACTATCAAATGGTCGTAAAAGGTGTTGTTTTAGTACTGGCAGTCAGCTTCGACAAGATTAGTCAACGTAGCACTATGCGACAAGCTCGTCAACGTTCCGCAAAAGCATAAAAGAACGAATCTAGAATACCAATTAAATACACGAGGGCAATAAAATGAAAACTATCCTTTGTTTTGGTGATTCAAATACATATGGAGAAATTGCAGGTGGTGGACGCTTTGGCCGCTACGAGAGATGGACAGGCAGACTACAGCAAAAAATAGGATCAGAATACTATGTAATTGAAGAAGGCTGTGGCGGCAGAACAACAGTCTGGGATGATCCTATTGAAGAATATAAGAACGGGAAAAAGTATCTTATACCCTGTCTTAATAGTCATAAGCCACTTGATTTAGTAATTTTGATGCTAGGCACAAATGATTTGAAAAATCGCTTTTCTTTATCAGCAACAGATGTATCTTGGGCGATAGAAAATTTGATTAGCAAGATTCATAATCCAGCCTACGGATTAAATGGTGTACCTCCTAAAATCTTACTGCTATCTCCACCTGCTATAACAAACCTTTCTAATTTGTCAGAGATACTTATTGGCGCAAAAGAAAAACGCGAAAAACTTGCTGTCTTGCTAAAAGAAATAGCAGACAAGTACGCTATCTTTTTTCTTGACACTGCACCAATAGCAACGATTGATCCAGCAGATGGTGTGCATTTGGATTTAAACGGCCATGCAGCTTTATCAGAAGTTTTAGCTGAGATGGTAATAACTATATTTAAATAGCAATGAAAATTATTCAAAACAATGGGATTCAGATACACGCAAAAGGAGGATTTATGTCCAGATATATCGATCAGTACAAAATTTTAGAGGAACAGTTATTAGAAAAAAATATAGAAATAGAAAAAATCAAAAAAAATCTCAAAAAACAAGTTGTTGAACTGCCTTCATGGGCTGTAGGAAATTCGGGAACTCGATATGGTACATTCCGTCAAGCCGGTGCAGCTTCAAATATATGGGAAAAAATTGATGATTGTGCAGAAATACAAAGATGCCTTGGTATTACTCCTGTAATGGCAAGTCATGTAACATGGGATAAAACCGAAGATGGAAGTTATACACCAGTACGTGAATATGCTTCACAAAAAGGAATGAAAATAGGTACAGTTCATCCCAACACCTTTAGTGGTCAAGAGTTTCGTTTAGGATCAATTTGTTCACCAATAGCAGAAGTTCGCAAAAACACTAAAGAACACTTTCGTAAATGTGTGGAAATCACACGAGAAATGGGATCAAAGACAATTGGCATGTGGTTGGCAGATGGAACAAACTATCCCGGTCAAGATAATTTGCGCGAACGAAAACATCGTATGCAAGAAGGATTGAGTGTTTTATATGATGCTATGGATGAAGACATGACTTTAATGCTTGAATACAAACCTTTTGAACCTTTTTTTTATACAACTGATATAAATGATTGGGGAATGTCACTTCTTATGTGTCAGAAGCTAGGTCCCCGCGCTAAAGTTCTAGTAGATCTAGGTCATCATGTTGCTGGTGTAAATATTGAACATATTATAGCCACTTTACTAGACGAAGGTCGTCTAGGTGCATTTCATCTCAATAATCGCCGTTATGCCGACGACGATTTAATTTCAGGAACAGTCAATCCCCATGAGATGTTTCTCATTTTCAAAGAAATTGTTGATGCAGGATATGATGGCTTGAATAATCAAATAACCTATATGCTTGATCAGTCACATAATATCGAAAATAGTCTAGAGGGGATTATATATTCAGTCATGAATGTGCAAACAGCTTTTGCCAAAGCACTGATAATAGATCGCAAACAGCTGATAAAAGCACAAGAAGAACAGGATATTGTGGGAAGCAACAGAATACTGATGCAGGCTTTCAATACAGATGTCGAGCCACTATTAAGTGTTGTTCGCGAAGAAATGGGTTTAAGCGATATAGATCCTTTGCGTAATTTCCGAAACAGCGGATACCTTTCAAAGATCATATCTGAGCGTAAAGAAGGAATATTAACATTGGGAGGCGGCTGCTAATGAAACAAAATAATGTCAAAAAAATTTCTATGACTGGCAGAGAAAGAATTCTTAGTGTCTTAAATCTTCAAGAACCTGATCGAGTACCCACGATGGAATGGGTTATCTATCCAAAATTAATGCAGACGCTTTGCGGCACTACTTCTGATCTTGAATTCGCCCGTTGCATTGGTTTGGATGGTGTTGCAGTTGGCATAGACATGAAAACAACACCTATCGATGATCGTCATGTAAAAGATGAGTGGGGAATTACACGAGTTACCTATGATGAATATCCCAACCCAGTCGTATTCCCTATTGAAACTATGGATGATTTAGACAAACTGCAAATTCCTGATCCAGATGCTCCTTATAGATTTAATAAAATCAAGCAAGCACTTGCCGAAGTAGGAGAAGAGATTTGTGTAGTTGCCAGAGTAAGAGATGTATTTTCACAACCACGCGATCTTATGGGATTTGAAAATTTCCTTGTCAGTTTTTATGAAGAACCTGAACTAGCTGAGTTTTTAATGAAAACAAGCGCAGATTATTCTTGCCGCATCTGCGAAAATCTTGTTGATCTTGGAGTGGAAGTAATTGTAATTGGTGACGATTATGCAAATAACGATGCTCTTCTTATGAATCCTGATATGTTTCGGGAACAAGTTCTTCCCCACTTAAACAGACTGGTAAAACATGCAAAAAAATTAGGACTAAAAGTAATTAAACATAGCGATGGTGATCTTAGAGCAATATTGTCCGATTTGCTTGAAACAGGTATCGATTGCCTTGATCCTATAGATGAGCGCGGCAATATGAATCTTTCAGAGCTGAAAAAAACTTATGGAAATCAAGTGGCATTTAAGGGCAATGTTGATTGTGTATCAACACTTGTCGATCAAACAGTGGCACAAGTAAGGCGGGAAACTGCACGCTGTATTCTTGCCGGTTCTTCCGGCGGTGGACATATTATTTCTTCTTCTAATTCAATTCACAGTGGCATTAATCCTGCTAATTATAAAGCCTTTATTGACTCACTACATGAATTAGGGAATTATCCTTTAGATTTAGAAAAACTGCAAAGAATAGCGCAGGGAAAGGAATAGTTATGAGCTGGCATTTTGCTGTTGATTTAGGTGCCGAAAGCGGACGTTGTGTCGCTGGCAATTTGGAAAATGGTAAAATAACACTACATGAATTATCACGTTTTCCCACAGGTTCTTTTCAATTAAAAGATGGTTTGTATTGGAATATTTATCGGTTTTACGAAGAAATAATAAAAGGTCTTAAAATATACGTGCAAAAATTCGGCACTACTTTGGATAGTATAGGTGTAGATTCTTGGGGTGTAGATTTTGGTTTAATTGACAATAACGGAAATTTAATTGATTTACCTCGTTGCTACCGAGATTCTCGCAATGATGGCTCTGATCAATTAATAAAGAAATTTATGACTCAACAGGAAATTTATGCTAATACTGGAATTCAGTTTTTAACAATAAATACTCTTAACCAACTTGTTGTTTCTCAGATCTCTGGAGAAGTTTCAAACCAAAAATCATCTGGCATATTGTTCATAGCTGATCTTTTACATTATTTGCTTGGAAGTAAAGCTTGTTGTGAAACTACTTCTGTTTCTATTTCACAACTCTTCAATATTCACGAAGGGAATTGGGATTCTTCAATTTTTTCAAAATTTAAGCTCTGTGAAGACATGCAATTACCAATAGCTAAAACTGGCGAAAAAATCGGAACACTTTCACCATATATTGCCAAAGAGGTTGGTCTAAATAGCAAAACTGCAATAATTGCTCCAGCTACTCATGACACTGCAAGCGCAGGTGCCGCGGTTCCTGCCAAAGGAGAGTTTTGGGGATATATCAGCTCTGGCACTTGGTCTTTGGTAGGAGTTGAATTAGAAAAACCAGTGGTTAATGAGCAAAGTTTCAAGCTAAATATTTCTAACTCTGGTGCCGCTTTTGAAAAAGTGCTTTTTTTGAAAAATGTAATGGGGTTGTGGATTATACAGCAATGTCGTTCGCACTGGCAAAAAAACAAGCCCGATCTAGATTATTCCCGGATTGCAGAACTTGCCAAACAAAAAAATGCCATTAATTCTCGAATTTTCATCGACCCTGATGATCACCGCTTTTTATCTCCGGGAAATATGCCTCAAAAAATATGCGAATACATTTTAGAAAAACAAAAAATCCAAGTAGATCCTGAAGATATAGGTACAGTCGCAAATATTGTTTTCATAAGTCTTGCTATGAAATACAAGTATGTCATGGAGATAATATGCAATACAACCAGCAAAAAACTAGATTGCTTGCATATTGTTGGCGGAGGAAGCAAAAATGATTTGCTAAATCAATTATCTGCTAACATCATGCAGATTCCAGTTTTGGCAGGACCGGCAGAATGTACTGCAATGGGAAATCTATTGATTCAAGCTTATGGTTGTAGATTAATTGATTCACATGAAGAATTGCGGCAAATCGTACGTAATTCCACCGCATTGACAAACTACAAGCCTGAAAAAACTGAAAACTGGAATGACTTATACAAAGATTTTCTGGCTATTACAAAATTAGCTTGAAAATTTACTTTGGAGAAAAGCAAAATGATTAGTTATGATAGCTTATTGTGCCAAATAAGTGAATTGCCTGTAATTGACACGCATGAGCATCTGCCTCCTGAGGAAAATTTGATCGAGCAAGCTCCTGATTTTTTTGATTTACTTACACCTTATGTATGCGATGATCTTATTTCTGCAGGTATGAATTTGCACGATTTTTCAATAATTCGTGATCACAAACATAACTTTAACATACGTTGGAATACTTTTTTGCGATATTTGCCAGACATACAACATACTCGTTTCTTTAGAGTATTTCTTGATTCTTTAGGCTATTTAGGTTTTGACCAAAACCTTAATTACCTTGATAGAAATACAGCGGCCTTAATTAGCAAGAAGCTTATACATGATTGTCAAACTGGCATCTATGCCAAAATAGCCAAAGATCACAATATAGTGTCCATGAATATTTTGCTGGAAGATTATCAGATCACAAGCAAATATCATTTGCCATTCAATGAAATAAATAATATAAAACCAGCCGAAAATTCATTAATTAAATTGATTCCAACTATTAGCTCATTTTGTCCAGTAAATTCAGATAAATTGAAGAAACTACAGAACGAATTTAATATACCTGCTGAGAGATTAAGAGATCTAGATCTTATGCTTGATCAAATTTTCCTCACATACAAAACTAATAAAATAAGCACAATAAAGTTAGGCAGTGGGTATGTGCGATCTTTAGATTTTAATCATCCAGACCCTATTAAAGCTCAGTCTGTTTTAGATAATATAAAAACAGGCCTAAGTTGTTCGAAAAATACAAAGCAGCTTGATCCTAAAATTACCGATTTCCAAAAAATACTGCATTTGGACGATTATCTGACCTGGTCGATTGTAAAACGAGCTCAAGAATATCAGATGGATATTCAAATACATACAGGTATGCATGCCTGGAACTACAATGTTCCAAGCCGATGTCATGCTGACGGATTAGTTACATTAATAAGAGAATTCCCTGACGTACGCTTTATACTTCTTCACGGTGGAATTCCATACATGGACGATGTTCTTCTATTAACAAAGTATTATCCTAATGTCATATTAAATCTCACCTGGGTGCCTATTATCGACAAAATAAAAGCGATAGAACTTTATGGTAGAGCACTGGATTTTCTGCCACATAACAAAGTCCAGTGCTTTGGTGGCGATTATTTTTACCCGCAATGCATACCTGGACATTTAAAAGCTGCACGACAATTACTAACCAATATGCTTTATAAAAAAATAAAAGCATATGAAATGGCTACAGATCAAGCACTGGAAATTGCATATAAATGGCTTTATCAGAACAGTATAGAAAATAAAAATTACACTACCTTCTAATTCAAAAAAGGTAGTGTAATAAAGTTGTGTAACTAAGTATACAGTTTTTGGAAAAAACACTATGCTTGTTCAACCGAATCGGCTATAAAAGAGAAAATGACTCCTAAGCCGTGTGCCCCTGCATCAGGATAACCAATACTTCGGTCACCGACAGTGCCGGCACGTCCCATCTTGGCGGCTATTTTTTCTGTCGCTTTTGCACCTTTCACAGCAGCCTGAGCCCCCAGACTAAATGATTCATAGAAGTTCAAACCTTTTTGGGCACTTTCAGTCCAGGAATCAGCAGCCGGTACGAGCGCATCAATCAAAGTTTTATCGCCTACCACTGCTCCTCGGCCAAAAGATCTTGCACCCGTTGCCTGTATTGCCTTTACTGCAGACTGCATCATATCGGCAAATTCCGATACTGTTATTTCTTTCTTATCACCAATGTTTTTGGCAGCCGCTCTGAATGCAGATCCCCATATAGGGCCAGATGCGCCTCCACAATATTCCATAATAATAAGAGAGCAGGCATCAAGAAATGAACCTATATTTTCGGAATGATTCTTTAGCAGCGATCCCCACTCTTGTTGCAGTTTTCTAAAGCCTTTTGCTATGCTCATTCCAAAATCGCCATCACCTGCATGAGAATCCAAATCGCAAAAAGGTTTTTCATTTGCTATTACAGATTCACTCATTTTACCAACGATATAGATCATATTGTTTGTATTTATTGTGTCTGATTCTATTTTTGCATATTTTGCATAAACTTCTGCCTCATCGGCATATGTATTAACTTCTTCCTCACTGCTCAAAATATTATGTGCCTCAGGTATTTCCTCTTGCCCATCAAATTTAAGTGCCGATGTATTGCATTCCTGGTTTAAATAACCTTTTAATTCATTGTCCAGTTTCAGCAAAGTTATGGAGGCTCCAGCCATATCTATACTTGTCATATAATTGCCTACAAGACACCTGTGTACTTTAATATTTTTTGCTGCCAATGCTCTTAAGGCATAATTATTCAGCACATACAGCTCCTGCAAAGGACTACCGCCAAAACCATTTACAAGCAGTGCTACCTCTTCTGTCCCACAATCACTTTCTGAAATTGACAAGTCTTTGACCAGTGCTTCTATCATGCGTTGTGCAAGCTTTTCTGCACTTGCTATTTTTTCGCGTTTTACTCCGGGCTCTCCATGAATTCCCACACCATATTCAAGCTCATCTTCTTCTAAATTGAAAGTAGGGGTACCTTTGGCAGGTACAGTACATGATGTTAATGCAAAGCCTATACTTCTTACATTGTCTGCTGCCTTCTGAGCAATTTTTTTCACAGACTCAAGATCCATGTTTTGTTCTGCTGCTGCTCCTGCTATCTTATGGACAAAAACAGTTCCTGCAACGCCTCTTCTGCCAACAGTATACAAACTATCTTCTACAGCTATATCATCTTCCACTTTTACAAAATCTACCTTGATACCATCTTCCTGTGCAAGATATGCTGCATTCTTGAAATTCATAATATCGCCACTGTAGTTTTTTATAATCAGCAAAGTACCTTTTTCTGATGCTGTTTCTTTTATTGCCTGATAGACCTGTATTTGAGAAGGAGATGCAAACACATCACCACAAACAGCAGCGTCCAGCATCCCTTGTCCTACAAATCCTGCATGTGCCGGCTCATGACCACTGCCTCCGCCACTTATAAGGCTGACTTTTTTGCTGTTTTTTTCCCTTCTGGTAATTATTTTATACTTTTCATTAAGAGTTAAATCTGCATGTGCCATAACTATTCCCTGGCACATTTCTGTAACTAATCCCTCTGGTTTATTGATTATTTTTTTCATTTCCCAATCCTCTTGGCCTTATACATTGACCCATACTTATCTGCAGTCATTATTGCTGCCGCAACATCTTCAACAGAAACAGGGAAAGGCATTGCATGAACTGATTCTTCTGGTATACATGCCTTCTGCGCTACTTCAATCAATTTTTCCGAGCTGATTGTTTCTACACCTATATCCGAAAAACACACAGGCAAGCCAACATCCAAGCAAAAGTCCAGAACTTCATCTATTTCTGTCTGCGGTGCATTTTCCAGGAAAAGTTGAGACAATGCACCAAATGCTACTTTTTCACCATGGAAATAATGATGTGCCTCTTCAAGTATTGTCAAACCATCGTGTATGGCATGTGCTCCCGCCAGTCCGCCACTTTCAAAACCCAGTCCTGAAAGTAAAATGTTTGCTTCTATGATATTTTCCAAAGCTGGTGTAACTCTATTATTTTCACATGCTATTTTTGCTTTATAT
Source organism: Ercella succinigenes (assembly GCF_900002895.1). Classification (NCBI taxonomy): domain Bacteria; kingdom Bacillati; phylum Bacillota; class Clostridia; order Eubacteriales; family Oscillospiraceae; genus Ercella; species Ercella succinigenes. Next base: position 20,674 of record NZ_CDHP01000010.1, read on the forward strand.
CCATCTTCAAGTAGTGTTTTGTAACATAATTCTGCAAGGGCAAAAGCAGTATTTGTTCCTTTGGCCGGTTCACAAAAACCTTCTCTGAAACCACATGGAAGACCTGCATTTACATTAGAATATGAGCGTTTTGTTGCTCTGGCTTCAAAATATGTTGAAAGTGCATCTCCCATTCCCGAAACAAGGAATCTGACCGGTGCATTTGCTATTATTTTTGAATCTATCAAAACTACACTTGGACTTTGTTTGAAATATGCATAATCCTCAAATGCGCCCTCTTCTGTGTATATTACTGCTGAATGACTTGTAGGAGCATCTGTTGCTGCAATTGTAGGAACTATTATGAGGTTTTCTCCGCCTGCTACACATTTTGCTGTATCTATTGCTTTACCACCGCCAAGTCCTATTATACAGCTGCATTTTTTTTGCTTTGCCTCCTCTTGTAACCGGCTGATCTCTTTTCTTGAGCATTCACCGCCAAAATTACTCTCCATGAGCGTTATTCCGTATTTATCGGATGTTGCTGCCAGCTTTTCTTTTACTCTGTTTACATCGTCTTTATGGGCGATTAACAATGCCGATTCTCCAAATGTTTTTACAAAATAACCCAGATTCAACAGCTCATCTTCTCCCTGTACATATTTGCAAGGACTTATAAATGCTTTTCTCATATCTTTTTCCTTTCTTGCGTTTGTTTTGCTTTTCCTATTTGCCCAGAAAACCTCCATCAACCGGAATAACTGCTCCACTTATGTACCTTGAAGCATCAGAAGCTAGAAAAACCGCTATTCCTGCTAAATCTTCTGGATCTCCCCATCTGCCTGCCGGAATTCTATTTGTTAATTCTTCATACTGCTTAGGATTTGTTTCTTTAATATTTTTGGTCAATTCTGTTTTCATATATCCAGGAGCAATCGCATTTATATTTAACCCATTTGCCGCCCACTCATTTGAAAGTGCTTTTGTTAATTGTGCTACCCCTCCTTTACTTGCAGAATAAGCCGGAATCATCACACTTGCCACAAAAGAAGTCATTGAAGCAATATTAATGATTTTCCCATACTTTTGTTCCAACATTATTTTCCCTGCTTCCTGCGACATAAAAAAAACAGCATTAAGATTAATATTTATTACCGAATTCCATTTATCTGCAGGAAAATCTTCGGCTTTGCTTCTATACTGTATTCCTGCACCATTAATTAAAACATCTACCCTGCCTTCAAGCTTTTCAAGAGCTTCTTTAAAAATCAATTTTATAGATTCTTCACTACTCAAGTCTCCGATAACATAATGAACAGGAGCACCTTTTTCCCCGAGATGCTTTGCTGATTCTTTTACTCTTTCCATTATGTCTATCAAAACAACTTCTGCACCGGCCTCGTGTAAAGCCTCAGCCATCGTATAACATAGTCCTTTTGCTCCACCAGTAACTATTGCTTTCTTACCTTCTAAAGAAAAACTATTCATTAAACTATTCATTCTTCATCTCTTTTCTACCATTTAATTAAAGTATAATAAGATCAAATCAGCACAATATTTTTACCTGCTTACCAGACCATATCCCAGCTCTTTACTTATTCTCTTAGCGGTAATAATAAGCTTATTGATATAGATCTGCTTTTCCCCTTGAGTTTTATTATTGGTTGGTCCGGATATACCAACGCTATATTTAACAGCATTTCGGTAGTCAAAAACAGGTGCAGCAATACAAGAAACGCCTTTAGCCATTTCTTCATTGTCTTCTGCATAACCTTGATTTCTTATTATTTCTAACTCTCTGATTAAATCTTCTTTGTTTGTAATTGTTTTATCTGTATATTTAACGAAGTCATAATTTTCAAGTATTTCTTCAATTTTTTCTTTTGGTTTAAAAGCTAAAATGCATTTACCTACCGAAGAGCTGTGCAAAGGCTCTATTAGTCCCACATTTGCATAGAGTTTGTACTCTTTATTGCTTTTTACCTGATCTATTATGTATGCAGTTCCATTATTGTAAGTGCATAAATGTATACTTTCATTTAGCTCTTCTGAAACTTCACTTAAAATCGGTTTGGCAATAAGCAGGATATTTAAATTATTTTTCAATGCCTCACTGAGAAAAAGAACTTTTAAACCAAGCCTGAACTTGCCTGTAACAGAGATTTTTTGAACCATATCGTTTAATCTCAAAGTTTCTACTAGTCTAGAAGCCGTACTTTTATCTACTTTAAGAAAATCCGCTATTTCTTTTATGCTCATGCTTTCCTTTTCTGCAAGAGCACTTAGTATTTTGATACCTCTGTCAAGTGATTGTATCATTTTACATTACCTCGTTATAAGCCTATTGCAGCTTTTCCATTATGGTTAAGGCAATCCTGTTTTTCTGGCAAGACTCCTCAAGCAAATCCATAAATTTCTTGCTCTTTGATATAGTCATAAGAATTTCTTTATCAATTTTTGTCAATATGTCAGTTAACGGCAAATGCGAAACTCTGGATATTTCCATAAGCGTTTTACGGCTTGCTCTCTGACTCTCTTGTCTTGTTTGCGGGAATCCACGTCCGGCGGGATCTTGAAATAATCTATCGAATATAAACTCCAAATTTTTCTCTGCAGCCCAGCCATAACCTTTATTTAAGGCAAGAGAAACACAATTACCTCCATTTATTTGTGAAAATAACCATGCATCTAGCGGATCATTAATTAATCCTGCAAAAACATTAGGATACATCATAGCCGCATTAAGATATCCTTGACCTGTTCCACAACCACCTATGACCATTTCACATGCGTTTATGTTCAACAATATTGCAGACATTAAACCCGTATGGATATAAGTAAGTTCCTGTTCACCAGTCTTTGAAGTCATTCCTACATTAAGAACATCTATTGATCGCCCTTCAAGTGCTTGGATAATATCAGGATTTCTACTTTGCGCACTGACTTCATTTATAACTGCAATTTTCACTTTGATCACCCCTCTTATAATTTTTCATGGCCATAAAAAGTCATGATTAAAGTTCAATCGGTCTATTGTGAATAGATGACTGAATAGCAGCTAGCGAGAATTCTAAAACAGCTTTACCATCCTCACCCGTCAAAACTGGATCTCTGTCCTCAATAATAGCATCTATAAAATCTTTAGTTGAATCTATAAATGAATCAGCCCAGTCATCACGGAGATTTTCATAATGGCTTGTTATACCATCACGGTATATACTCAAAGAAGGTATTTGCTGCATTTTGCCAGTACATCTTGTTATCCAGATTACTCCTTTACTTCCCGTAATCTCTACTCTTTCATCGCAGGCATAATAATCGGAATTTATTTCCATATCCTTTGACCACGTTATGTCAAAAACTCCGTATTGCTTACCACCTTTATATCTCCAGGTAATCATCGAGGGAGCATCTAAATAAAACTGAACTTTTTTACCATTTTCATCAATATATTGTTCTGACTCCATATTGGTTCTTCCTATATATGCAAAAACACTCTCTGGTTCACCCATAAGATATCTGGCAATCGAAAATTTATGATTTCCATCATCAAAGACAAGCTCACCTCCGCCGCTTAATTCTTCCTGCATTCTCCATGCCCAGGTTTCATTATCAATTGACCAGCCATATTTATTATTACCGGCATTCATTTTTAAGCGGATCGTAAGCGGCTCACCAATTTCACCTGCATCTATCAGCTCTTTAGCTTTGACATAAGGAGGATAAAAAACAAAATTCTCGTATACTTTTAGCTTTACACCTGCTTTTTTGGCTGCATCAATCATCTGATCGCATTCTTCCAGTGTAAGTGCCATTGGTTTTTGTACTGAAACATGTTTACCTGCCTCACAGGCTTGCACCGTCATACTGCAGTGAAGATGATGAGGTACTAAAAGATCAACAACCTGTATGTTTTCATCTTTAAGTACATCTTCATATTTAGAATAAACTTTTTTTGCACCTAGCTCTTTTGCAAACTCATATCCTCTGTTTTCATTTATATCGCATACGGCAAAAACTTCTGCTTTGGGATTGTCTTTATATCCCAACACATTTAATGTTGCAATTCTTCCACAGCCGACTATACAAACTTTTATCTTATCCATATGATTCCCTCTTTCATTATACTTGTGAAACTTAAACCTGTTCTTCTACAATGCTTTCTTCATATCTTTCGCGTCTTTCTCTCATGTATTCAGGTACAGGAACATCCCACCAGCCATAGGCTTTGCCTCCTGATTCAGGATACTCTCTATATACATTTACTTCTATCAACGCAGGAACTTCCATCGAGACTGCTCTTTTTATTGCTTCCTCAACATCTTCTTCTGTCGACACTTTTTCAGAGTAAATACCAAAATTCTTTGCTATTTCCGAAAAATTCGGAGAGTACAGTTGATCCTCTTTCATGAAATCATTGCCAAAAGTATTCTCCTCGCCAAACATATCTGCCTGAACGTCTTTTATAGCAATCCAACCTGAATTATTTACAAGAATTACCACCACAGGGATGTTGTACTGTGCCATAACTGAAAGTTCTTGCATGGTCATCATAAAATCACCATCACCCATAAGAGCAACAACTGTTCTTGTTTTATCTGCCAGTTTTGCACCTATTGCTGCCGGCAAAGCCCAACCCATAGTTGAAAATCCACCTGTAGTAAGATGTTTTTGCCCATCCTTGAAGCAATACTCTTGGAATAGCTGTGCCTGAGTATTTCCGGACGATGTTGCAATAATACTTCTGGCAGGTAATATCTGATTCATTTTACCAATTAGCTGAGATATGGTTATTTTATCAAATTTCTGAGCTCTTTTAATTGAAAGTGTTTTTTCCCATTCCTTTTTGAGGTTAATTATTTCTTTGGTATATTCAGCCTCCAAATAATTATTAGTTGGTATATTTGTATTCAAAACATCTATTAGTTGTTTTATAACTATTCTAAGATCACCTATAATACCAACGTCACAGCCATAATTTTTGCCGATTTCACCAGCATCAATATCTACATGTATGAGTTTTGTTTCCGGGAAATTAAAACTAACGCCTTTTCTATAAGAACTTGCAGTCTCATCAGCAAACCTGGTTCCTAAAGCCAGAATAACATCAGCTTTACTGGTTAATTCTATACCAACAGGAGTTCCTTTGGCACCAGTATGGAATCCATTAAGAGGGTGATCTTCAGGAAAAGCACTTTTACCGGACATAGTTGTTATTACAGCAGCTCCCCATTTCTCAGCAAGTTCAATCAGTTCTTTTTCAACATTGCTGCCTAAGACGGCGCCACCAGCTAAAATCACCGGTCTTTTTGCCTGCTTCATTATAGAAATAGCCGTATCCAGATTTTTTACATCTGCTGCCGGAAAACTATCTGCTTTTCTATTATTATCGGAAAAATTCACCTCTGATGCATCTGCCTGAACATCCATTGGAAGAGCCAGTGCTACTGGTCCTTTTCGTCCGGTTGACATCTGATTAAAGCTGCGCTGCATTATTCTAGGAAGCTGTTTTACCGATTCGACTCGCCAGCATCTTTTGGTAACCGGCTCTAAAGTTTTAATAAAATTTGAGTCCTGATATCTTTCTATCTCCTGAAGAACTCCAACACCTTTCATATGTGTATGCGCATCTCCTGAAACTTGAAAAACCGGAACAGAATCAACATACGCTGTCGCCAGCCCTATTGATGTATTAAGTGCACCGGGTCCTATTGATGTAAATACAGCAAGTGGCTCACCTTTAACTCTGTAATAACCATCTGCTATATGAACAGCTGACTGTTCATGTTTCACTTGTATATATTCAGTTTTACCTTCTGCAACCGATTGCTTTAGCGCATCAAAAAAAGCTAATATTCCATGTCCTGGTATTCCTAAAACATAAGGAACTTTCTCCTTTTCAAGATACTTCATTACTATTTGTCCACCAGTTAATTTCATAATTATCTCCATTTCTATATTCAAAAAAATTTAATGTTTTTGTGATGTTTTTTAGTCATAAATATTCAAATATTTTCTATTAGCTTCTTCCACTTCTGTTTCTGTCAATGAGGACCGCCAGTATGATTATGCTTCCTTTTACTATCTGCTTATAAAAAGCATCAACCCCCAAAAGATCCATACCGTTGTTTATAATGCCAATATAGAGAGCACCAAGTACCATGCCAGGAATTGTACCGATGCCACCGGTAAAGCTAACACCGCCTATTATGCTGCCGGCTATTGCATCTAATTCGTATCCTATTCCAAGTGAAGGAGACGCTGATTTTAATCTTGCAGTTAAAACGGTAGCAGCAAGTCCTACAAGAAAACCCTCTAATATATATGTTTGTATTTTTACCTTAACAACATTTATACCTGCTGTTTTTGCCGCATCTTCGTTACTTCCCACCGCATAGATATATCTTCCCAGCGGTCTTTTTTTCATAATAAAATTCATCGAAATAATTACTGCTATGTATATAACTACAGTCCATGGAACTAAATTCAAAGAATCGATAGTAGCTGTGCCTATATATGTAAAAGAGTCAGGCAAACTGCCTACCGGCATACCATGAGCCGCTATCAGGGCAAGACCTCTTGCAATAGACTGCATCCCCATAGTTACTATAAAAGCTGGAATCCTTCCTTTAGCTATAACAAGGCCATTAAATGCACCTAAAAGCATTCCTGTACTAATTCCTGCCACATAACCTAAAGGCGCTGGTAGTCCAAACCCACTTGAACTGACCGACACAACAAGTGCTGAAATTACTCCGCACAAGGCAAAAAGAGATCCGATAGATAAATCGATGCAGTTCATAATAATCAATATACCTACACCAATTGTCGCTATTCCAATTGCAGATACCTGCCTAAGCACGGTCATCAAATTACCGTAACTTAAAAAATTATTTGCAAAAATAGATAATAGAACAAAAATTATCACGAACCCAATCCAGATACCATAGTCTGTTAAAATATGAGCAAAATCTATACTTTTTTTATTTTGCAGTTTTGATTTATTCAACATTTTACCCTCCACAATATTATTTTTTACCTACAGCCAACTCCATGATTCTTGTAGGACTAAACTCTGATCTTTGTAATTCCCCCGACTTTTCTCCTTCATGCAAAACGATTACCCTGTCACTCATGCCAAGAATCTCTGGTAATTCCGATGAAATCATTAAAATAGATTTTCCGGAGCAAGCAAGCTGGGACATTAACCTGTGTATTTCTGATTTCGTTTTTACATCTATACCTCGAGTAGGTTCGTCTAGAATAATGATTTCAGGATCGGCATTCAAAACCCTTGCTATAACCACTTTCTGCTGATTACCACCGGAAAGATTTGCACAAACCTGATAATCACTTGCCACCTTAATCTGCAATTTTTCTTTGTATTCATTAAAATATTTATTAGTTAAACTTTTTCTTATATAACCTTTTTTGAGACATTTTTTTATGGAAGACATAAGTACATTATCTTTTACACTAAGACCAATAGCACAACCATTCTTTTTTCTATCTTCCGGAACCATTATTATTCCTTTATCTATAGCATCTTTGGGTATACGATTAATGATTTTTTCCCCGTTTAGATATATTTCTCCGCTATCTATTTTTCTATAACCAGTAATCGCCTCACCCAGTTCACTTCTACCTGCACCCATCAAACCTGCCAGGCCTAATATCTCTCCTCTTCTAAGCTCAAAATCTATATTCTTAAACGCTTTTCCAGAACTCAAATTTTTCACTTCTAAAACAACATCACCTATTTGCGAATCTTGTTTCGGGAAAAGCTCATTTACATCCCTATCAACCATAAACTTTATTAATCTATCTTCGCTAATGTTCTCTACGTTATCTGAGTGTATAAATTTTCCATCTCTCAACACAGTTACTGCATCACACATACTGTAAATTTCATCCATTTTGTGTGATATGAATACAATAGCTTTTCCTTGTTCTCTTAAATCTTTTACAATTGATGTTAAATAGTTGATTTCTGTGCTGCTAAGAGCAGAAGTTGGTTCATCCATAATTATGATTTCTGCATTATAAGAAAGTGCTTTTACTATTTCCACTAATTGCTGTTTTGCAACAGTTAGGTTGCCAACAATTTCTTTGGGATCTATATTCGCCTTTAATCTTTGCATTATTTCCTTGGATTGTTTATACATCTTTTTATAATCTATCGAACCGAATTTATCTTTTGGTTCTCTGCCCAGAAAAATGTTTTCCATAACAGTCATCGGCAAGACCTGATTGAATTCTTGGAATATCATACTGATCCCGGCTAAACGTGTATCATTTACAGATTTAAAGTTCACACTTTGTCCTTTGTAAAAAATCTCACCTTTGTCAGGGGTATAGTATCCAATAAGGATTTTCATCAAAGTCGATTTGCCTGCACCATTTTCTCCAACAAGCGCATGTATTTCTCCTCTTCTCAAAGTGAATGAAACATCATCAAGCGCGTGCACTCCCCGAAAATGCTTGTCAATATTTTTCATTTCAAGGATGACTTCATTACTCATCTACCCACTTCCTTTTCTTTAGATGGAACAAAAATTTCTCGTATAGTCTTTTGATAAAATCTCGGAAAATAATAGAAGCAATTTCTTATATATCTGATAATAAACTATGTTTTTGACACTAACAATCACTATTTGATTCTTAGTTGCACTATTCGCAACCACTATATAAATTGTGTATTTTTGCTAGTAGCGCTTCTTTTTTTTGTCTAAAATCTCCATAAATTAAAACAGATGCTCTTTTTTGCACATTTTCTTTTTTGCACAAAGGTTACAGAGCACCTGTTTGTTTATACTATAATTACATTTTCACAAGCATGCTTTATTGATTAGAAATATTTTCTAGCTAAAGCATCTCTTTCCTCTGCACGAACTATAAATTCTTCAATATTATCACCATGGCAAATCTCATAAGGAATAAATAGATTACCTACTTCTTTTCCTTGTGCAGCCGCTATTGCAACTCTAAGAGCCTCTTCACCTTGTTTTACTCCATCCTGCCAGATAGAACTATCAACATTACCGGCTTTGATTGCTTCCATTATTACAGGATCACAATCCATTCCCAGAAGCTTAATTTCACCTAGAAGACCAGCATCTTCGACAGCGGTGATTACACCAATCAACTGGACATCTGCCATACAAAGTATTGCATCCATTTCACGTCCAGCCTGTATCCAGTTTTCAACAAGTTTCATTGACTCATCACCAGACCAGTTTCCTGTATCGTTAACAACCAATTCTATATTAGGGTTCATTTCCAGTACTTTTTGGTACCCTGTTGATCTACCTACCTGTGCTGAATGTCCTAGTACAGCATCTATATATGCTACTTTTCCATTCTCTCCGATTACTTCTATAGCTCTTTCCATCTGCATCATTCCAGCTTCAATATCATCTGATCCTACATGTGCAGCATTATTCATACTTTCTGTCATAGTATTTACGGTTATAATCGGAATTCCTGCATCTGCAGCTAAATCTACAGCAGTTGCTCCTTGCACACGATCTACAGGATTTATAATGATCGCATCAACTTTTTTGCTTATGAATGTTTCTATCTGACTTAACTGCTGTGCAGCATCATCGTCAGCAAACATGACTTCAACTTCCACCAGATCAGAATTTTGTGCTTCATACTCCCATATTCCTGAAGTAATATACTGTATGAATCCACTTTGATTCCCCTGCATCGAGACACCAACAACTATTTTTTCTTCACCACCGGCTGCTTCATCATCTGACGTTGAATCAACGTTTCCTGCCGTTGTTGTAGTTGCTTCTTCAGTCGTTTTATCAGTGTCAGCACTTCCTCCACATGCGGCTACTGAAACAAGCATTGATAAAACAACCAGGACTACTAGAATCTTTTTGAAATGTTTCATAGTTAAAACCTCCTTTTATGCTCCAACTATATCAGGACGTTTCACTTATAACAATCATTTTTCAGCGCTACGTTGCGAATAACGCAACGCTATACATTTTTACATCTTTTTGCATATAATTATATATATCTATTGTGCAATAACAACAAAAAACTTTTTTCTTTTCAAATTTTTTCACTAATAATACACTTTTTTGCCATCTTAACATTTATATATATTCAGTGCTTTTTTCTTTTTTTTCAAGTTTTTTTTAATATTGAACGGTTACAAATATGATATAAACAGCTATAATGATATCAAATGAAATTAAAATGAATTGTTAATTCATTTGAAAGAGGCTTTTATGAAAAAATACACTGTAAGCGATATTGCAAAAATGGCAGAAACATCACCAGCTTCTGTTTCAAGAGTAATTAATAATTTGCCAGGTGTTAATGATGAAACAAGATCCAGAATAAAAAAAGTATTAACCGAAACAGGATATAAAATCACTCCCAAAATTGATAATAAAACTATTTCACAAAAATTATTTAGCCAATCTTCGCGAATAATAGCACTAATAATGGGAGATATCCGAAATCCATTTTATGCAGACATAACTTATCATATACAAAATATGCTGGAAGAGCAGAATTATTACGTGCTCCTTCTAAATTCAGATTACAAAAATAACAAAGAGATCGAATTTTTTAATTTAGCCAAAAAAATAGACTTTGCAGGAATAATAGCAGTTACCGCTATGGATTCTTCAGGTTTTGTAAAAACAATTAATAAGTTGAACTGCCCCGTGGTATTAATAAATCGGACAATTGAAGGATATACCGGACCTTCTGTTGTACTGGATAATTTTCAAGCGGGTTATTCTGCAACAAAACATTTAATCGAATTGGGACACCAGAAAATCGCTTTTGTAGCAGGACCAGAAGATTCATCCTCAAGTATGCAGCGTGTAAAGGGATACAAGCAGGCACTGCTTAATTATTCACTTCCCTCACTTAAAGAAGATATTTATTCAGGAGATTTAACACTTGAATCCGGAAAAGCATGTGGGAGACAATTTTTAGCAAAAACACATGAAAATGCCACAGCAATTATCTGTGGCAATGATTTAATGGCAATTGGAGTTATGCAGGCTTGTGAAGAAGCAGGTGTAGTGATTCCAAACGATCTTTCTGTAATAGGATTTGATGATATTACAATTTCCAGGCTAAAGAAAATTAACCTAACAACAATGAAACAGCCGGTGATGCAAATGGCAGCTAAAACAGTGGAAACTATGCTCGCAGAGATATCTAATAAAAATATATACAATCAAAAACACATCCTGGAGTCAGAATTAATTATAAGAGGTACAACATCAGCACCAAGACCTAGAATATAGCTGTTTATCAGATTGTCCCTAAAACAAATTAAACGCCTATTCTTATCTTGCTGCATAATTTAATTATGCAGCAAGACTCAGTGCAAGTATCATTGTTGCGGCATAATAAGTAGTCAGATTAAAAATTGGTAAAACAGCAACTTTTTTTGCGAAATATTCAAAAATCAAAATAATATCTGAAATACCAAATAAGATGCAGCCGACAAGTATCAGAACAGCAGATGTATCATAATTTGAAGTAAAGAAAACAATTATACCCTTAGACATAAATAAACCAAGGCAAATTGAATAAACAAGAAGAACTTTTTCCATACCCTTTATGTTTATGCAATCAAGTCTTGAAATAGAAAAAATCAATACAGATATTATGGCTGCAAATATCAGATCATACATTTTAAATGGAGACAATGCTAAAAAAGCAAAAAAGAAAACAAAATGAGCTATCATAAAAGATGCAACACCTGCATAAAACCAGCCTGATTCAGCTCTTCCCTGCACTACACTAAGCAGAATATCTCCAAGTAAACATAATGCAAGTGCGGCTATCATGACTATTGAATATTTATTATTTTGAACACTTCTAAAAAGCAAAATATACAGTGCTACTAAAACAAAAATCAAACTTGTAAGGCTTTTTAGAAGAACATGAAATTTTTTGAAACTATCTTTATATTCTGAAATAATTAGAAAAGACAAACATAAAATATATAGTGGAATTATAATATACATAGACGAAACCTCTTGTAATTCAATCTAGTACACAAATAAACTATATTTATGTACTAGATTGAAAATGCTAGCAAACTCTGCTTGATCTATAGTGTAAACTCCGTTTTTAACTCATTTATCTTTTGAATTTCATTGTTATTGATACTATCTTTTATTTGTTTTTGTTTTTCCATATCTATCTTATACCTGTAAGAAATAAAAATACCGACTATTAATATTATTATAGGAGCAAAGCACATTATTGCACGAATAGCATTTTGTGCAGATTCCGGCTGACTAAGTATAGGAGCCCCACTAGGCTGTCTTTCCTGGAAATTAAAAAACCCTAAAATTGCCATTACTATAGAAAGGCCTACTGCCTGTGCGACTTTATTAGCAAAATTGACAAAACCACTCATGGATCCTTCATTTCTCCCACCCATGACAATTTCCGAAGCATCTACAACATCTCCAAACATTGCATGGCAAATCAGCCCGGGACCACTTATACCAAAACCAATAGCAACAGATATAGCAATTACCAGAAAGCCTGGAGTGCCAGGTTTAATCATAAAAAATATTATTGCACATACAATCCAAATGTATGAACCTAAACGATATGCAAAGGCTTTATTCTTTTTATTTATAACCCAGAGGTAAAAAGGCAAGGCTACAATTTGTGTAGAAAACATTAAAGCCGCCGCAACAAGCCCCAGCATGGAAGTTTCTCCAGTTGCAGTAACTTCTCTACACACATAGAAATCTATAAAGAAAAAGAACATTGCACTCATAATAGCCATCGTCATCTGTACAGTGATAAACATTCCTATATACTGGACAAATGGTTTTACTTTAAGAAATCTCGTAAATTCATCAAAACGAAATTTTCTCTTAACTGGAGGTGAAACTATTTCTTCTCTTGTAAAAAGACCGGTTACAAGAACTGATATTCCAAAAAGAGTTCCAAATAGCAGGCTCATCGCTATATAGCCATTATCTCCCCCAACTATATTAACAATCATTCCAGGAACAGCAACACAAAGAATCGACGAAAAAATGCTAAAAGCAAGTCGCATTGAATTTGCCGAAGCTCTATTTTTATAATCATAGGAAAGCTCAGAAGAAAGAGAGTAATAAGGAATCATTATCATCGTTTGAATAGTACAAAAGAATATATACGATAAAAGCACCGATATAACTCTCAAAGCAAGACTCTCAAATGAATATGGGAAAAACATCAGAAACATGGCGAGTATAACAAGTGGCGAAGCTGCAACCAGAAAAATTCGTCGTTTTCCAAAACGCTTATTAGATGTAGCGTCGGAAATTCTACCCATTAATGGATCACTTATTGAATCCCATGCTCTGGCAACAAACATTACAAAGCTTATCCAAAAAGGTGGCAGCCCCACTGTCAAAGCTAAAAATCCAGGGTAAAGAAAATTCACTATATTAAATGATCCTCCACCGAAAAAGTCGCCTGCAGCAAAAGATAATTTGTTTTTCAGTGTAATTGTTTTTTGTTTCATAACTTTCTCCTTGTTTCAGTTTATTGCGTTTATTGCTTTCAGCCATTGTAATATTAGAAACCCTTTATATCAATGACTTATCTTGTGCATGTTGCACATACTGCAACTTTATTACAAATCATGCTCAGATGATTTTATATAAACAGACAAGCTCAAATGTCAAAAATCTTAAATCTGCCTATTGTTTGAGAATAAAATAAAACATTTCGCGAACCCGTCGTGAAACAACAAAAATATTTCACTCTAAAAACAGGAAAATTCACAACTGTTTTTTCAAAAACTCGTGAAAAAGGACATTATAGCTCTCAGATATACTCTTTTTATTGAAATATTTCACACAGAGCGTATAATCACAAGTGAAACAAGCAAAAAAATTCACAAATTCAAGGTGATTAACATGTTTACATACCATCAATTCTCAATTACTGAATATGTTATTAAAAATAACAAATATGAATCTTATCCAGATATACCTGGATCGGTTTACGACACGCTAAAATTATCTGCCAAAAATTTTCCTGAAAAAACAGCCTTACTTGAATCTGACAAAAAAATAACCTTCAAAGAATTAGATCAAAGGGTATGTCAATTAGCAAATAATCTGAGAAATAACTATGACATAAAAAAAGGAGATATTTGTTCAATTATGGCAGTTAATAGTATTGATTTTTGCATTTCCTTCTATGCAGTATTAAAGTTGGGCGCTATTGCCATGCCTATAAGTACAAAGTTAAAAGCAGAAGAAATACTATTTCCTTTAAAAAACTCTAAAAGCAGAATCATCATCACTGATGAAGCATGGTTTTCTCAGATAAATGAAATAATTACTGATACATTTATCGAAAAAGTACTAATTACTGACAACAAAATATATTTTGGTAAAAGCAAAAAACAGGTAAACTCTGTTAAAACAAAAAAAATCTCAGATTTAGGAAATTCTACTTGCACAAATGAAGATGCCGATATTTCTTTGGCAGACGGTGCAGTTTTAATATACACGTCTGGTACAACAGGTATGCCTAAAGGTGCTTTAATTAATCACTTTAATATTTTGCACAGTGTATTATCATATGAAAAAATATTAAATGTTACTTCCAGTGACACAACTTTAATTTCAACCCCCATTTTTCATGTTACAGGTCTAATTGCTGTAATGTGTCTCTTCATAAAATTGGGAGCAACAGCATATCTACACTTCAACTTTAATGCCAGAAAGACAATAAATTGCATTAAAGAAAATGAGATTTCATTTTTTCATGCTTCTCCTACAATTTATCAATTGATCATCGAAGAATTAGCAGAAAAAGAGATGCTGAACAGTTTGATGAAATGTGTCTGCGGAAGTGCCAATTTACCAATCAATATTATCAGACAGCTTAAAATGCACAACAAAGAGCTAAAAATGTTTCCGGTATATGGTTTAACAGAGACATCTTCTCCTGCAGCAATAATGCCTTTCGATCCATTAGGCAGTAATAAAGAAGGTTCTTCCGGCATAGCGATTCCGGGAATGCAAATTAGAATAGTCGATCAATTACATGGCAAAGAATTGCCTAGAAATAACGTCGGCCTTTTGGAAGTAAAGGGAAGCAGTGTTATTTCTGGCTATTTATCAGCCACTAAAGAGGACAAAAAAGCTTTTAAGGATGGTTGGTTTAATACAGGTGACATAGGCCTGATGGATGAAGAAAATTTTATTTTTATCTTAGATCGCGTGAAAGATATGATAAATAGAGGTGGAGAAAAAATATATTCAATAGAAGTAGAAAACGCAATTAATTCTCACCCGAAAGTTCTTGAATGCTCCGTAATCGCTTTTGAAGATAAAGTCTTTGGAGAAGTGCCTCATGCCATTATTCGGATAAAAGACGATTTTTTGCTAACAGAAAAAGATTTAAATGAATATTTATTGCCTAAAATTGCTAAATATAAAATACCTGCATCTTATGACTTTGTAAGTCAGATTCCCAAAACAGAAAACGGAAAGATCAATAAGAAAAAAATCAGAGAAATTTTACAGGAGAAACAAAATGGCATTTAAAGCAAATTTTATCACAGCAGATGAAGCAGCATCTTTAGTCAAAAACGAATCAACTATTTGCACAATAGGTATGTCTTTGATTAGCGCAAGCGAAAGTATTCTTAAAGCCTTGGAAAAAAGTTATCTAGAAAAAAATTCTCCCCGAAATCTAACCTATGTGCACTCGGCAGGGCAATGTGATCGCCAAAGAGGAAACCAGCATCTGGCTCATCAGGGTATGGTCAAGAAAATTATCGGCAGTCATTGGGGACTAGCACCCAAATGGATGGAAATGATTAGCAATAATCAGGTAGAAGCCTATTGTCTTCCTCAAGGACAAATGACCCACCTTTACAGGGCAATGGCTGCAGGAAAACTTGGTGAAATATCAAAAATCGGGTTAGGTACATTCATAGATCCTCGAATAGAAGGCGGTAAAATGAATGATATAACCAAAAAATTACCCGATATATCTTCTGTCATTGAGATAAAAGAAGAAGAGTATATTCTATATCATTCCATTCCTTTGGATGTGGTAATCATAAGAGGAACCTGCTGCGATGAAATGGGAAATCTGACAACAACGGAAGAGGCAATGAAGTTAGAGATAATGCCAGCCGTTCTCGCTGCCAAAAGATTTGGTGGCAAAGTAATTGCACAGGTAAAAAGGATTGCCCAAAAGGGAACTTTACATCCTAAAAGCATTACAGTACCTGGAGTTTTCATTGACGCCATTGTAGTTTGTGAGAATCCTGATATAGATCATAGACAAACCTCTTCATGGGTATATGATCCTTCATATTCTGGTGACTTGAGAGAACCTTTGTCAAGCATAAAACCTTTACCTCTCAGTATTAGGAAAATTATAGGCAGACGGGCAGTAATGGAAATGCATCAAGGATGTGTCGTTAATCTTGGTACAGGTATACCTAATGATGTTGTCGGCTCAATAGTTGAAGAAGAGAACGCAAGTGATAATGTGATGATTACAGTAGAGTCCGGAATTTACGGAGGTATTCAAGCGGGTGGAATAGATTTTGGCATCGGAAAAAATCTCTGGGCCATGATTGAACATGATGTACAGATGGATTATTACAATGGTGCAGGTGTAGATATAACATTTATGGGTGCAGGAGAAATAGATGTAAATGCAAACGTAAATTCTACTAAATTAGGATCTAAATGCACAGGAGCAGGTGGATTTATCGATATTACGCAAAATGCGAAGCATGTAATTTTTTGCTCGACATTTACAGCAGGCAATCTGGACATATCCTGTAATAATGGCAATCTAATAATAAACCAGGAAGGTAAAATCAAAAAATTTGTTAAGCAGGTTAAACAAGTTTCCTACAACGGTGAACTTGCAAGAAAGAATAATCAAAAAATGCATTTTATAACTGAACGCGCCGTTTTTGAATTAAAAAAGGAAGGTTTGGTATTAACAGAGATTGCTCCAGGCATTGATTTGAAAAAAGATATTCTCGAGCAAATGGATTTTAAGCCTATTATCAGCTCTGAATTAAAACTTATGCCAAAAGAAATTTTTGAAGAAGGTTTGTTTGGATTAAAAAAGCATATTGTCGAAAAAAATTAATTTACAAAATTATTTTACAGTAGGAAAGGATGTAGAAAAATGACTTTAAAAGGTAAAATTGCAATTGTAACAGGTTCTGGCAGAGGGTTGGGCAAAGGAATAGCAATAAAACTTGCCGAAGAAGGTGCTACAGTTATTGTGAGTGATTTAGATCATGAAACAGCGTCTAACTGTGCAAAAGAAATAATGGAATCAGGAGGAAATGCTTTAGCACTCCAATTAAATGTTGCAAACAATGATTCCGTAAAAGAATTGTTCAGTAATATAATGCAAAATTATGGACGGGTGGATATTGTTGTAAACAATGCCGGGATTAACAAAGATTCTATGCTGCACAAAATGGATTTAGAAAAATGGGAACAAGTTATTGCAGTTAATTTGACAGGAACTTTTTACGTGACTCAGGAAGCAGCCAAAATAATGCGGGAACAAAATTCCGGCAGAATAATAAATATTTCCTCAGCCAGTTGGCAGGGAAATATTGGCCAGGCAAATTATGCTGCAGCTAAAGCAGGAGTAATTGGTTTGACAAAAACCGCTGCTAGAGAATTAGCAAGAAAAAATATAACTGTAAACGCTATTTGTCCAGGATTTATTGAAACAGATATGACAAAGGGAGTACCCGATAAAGTCTGGGATATTATGGTTTCGAAAATTCCTCTTGGCCGGGTAGGAAAGCCTTCAGACGTAGCAAATATGGTTGCTTTTTTAGCTTCAGATGATGCTGCCTATATTACTTCAGAAGTAATTAATGTTGGTGGTGGCATGATCCTTTAAATATTTTTTATATGTACTTCTATAGAGATTAAGATAATGAGAGGATCGACAAATGAAAAGAGTATTTATTATTAGTGGTGCGAGAACAGCTATAGGTGGGTTTATGGGTTCTTTATCTGGAGTAAATCAGATAGACCTGGGAGCCGCAGTAGTTAGAGAAGCGATCAACAGATCTGGAATAGAGAATAATGAAGTAGATGAAGTTATTGTTGGAAATGTTGGTCAGGTTGCAGAAAGCGGCTTCATAGCCAGAGCAGTTATGCTTAAAGCAGGATTACCCAAAGAAACAACTGCTTATTCTATTAATCGTCAGTGTGGTTCTGGATTGCAAGCAATAACCGATGCAGCCATGAAAATACAAATGGGAAAAGCCGATATCATTGTTGCCTGCGGAACAGAGAATATGAGTCAGGTTCCTTTTTATCTAAAAGGAATTCGGAACGGAATAAAAATGGGTCACAGCGAAATGGAAGATGGGCTCATAGATTTACTTACCTGGCCACTTGGCCCTTTTCACAATGGCATGACAGCTGAAAATGTAGCAGAAAAGTATAACATAAGCAGACAAGAGCAAGATGAGTTCGCTTTAGAAAGTCAAAATAAGGCAATTGCGGCTATAGAGGCAGGCAAATTTAATCCGGAGATAATTTCTATAGATATTAAGCAGAAAAAAGAAATAATTAGTTTCTGTCAGGACGAACATGTACGTTCAGGATTAACAATGGAAAAATTAGCTAAGCTTAGACCAGCTTTTAAAACCGGCGGAAGTGTAACAGCAGCAAATTCATCCGGAATTAATGATGGTGCTGCAGCAGTTGTAGTAATAAGTGAAGACAAAATGAAAACCCTTGGCTTAAAACCATCTATGGAATTTATTGATTATGATCTAGCAGGTAATGAACCTGAACTAATGGGTTTTGCACCGGCACTTTCCACAAAAAAACTTATAAACAGACTAGGCATTAAAGTTTCAGACATAGACATCGTTGAGTTAAACGAAGCTTTTGCATCACAGTCTATTGCCGTAATAAAAGACTTAAGTCTTGATAAAAACAAGGTTAATCCTAATGGCGGAGCTATAGCTCTGGGACATCCGGTAGGAGCTACAGGATGCATTTTGCCTGTAAAAATGATGTATGAAATGGAAAGATCAGGAGCATCACTTGGCTTAGTAACTATGTGCATAGGCGGTGGACAAGGTATTTCTGCTTTATTCAAGTCTTGTAAATGTTAAAAATTAATACAAAACTAAATGCAGTATGTTTTGAAATTAATTTTATTAATAAACGGAGAAGCAAATGGTAAAAAAAATATTATTAGCCCCCGATTCATATAAGGGAACAATGTCAGCACAAAAAGTCTGCGAAATAATGGAATTAGCAATTAAAAGTATCCTGCCAGATGTTTCAGTAATAAAGATGCCTGTTTCAGACGGTGGTGAAGGTTTAGTTTCTGCGTTTATGTCTGTTTCAACCGGAAAATACCATAATATTTTGGTAAATGATCCTTTGAACAGAAAGATAAAAGCAGAATATGCTATTCTTGATGATGGCACTGCAATAATTGAAATGGCCTCTGCTTCAGGGCTCCCTCTTCTAAAGAAGGGGGAGCGCAATCCTTTGCTGACAAGCAGTAAAGGTGTGGGCGAACTAATCATTGATGCACTCAATCAAGGGTGCTCAAAAATTTTGCTTGGACTTGGAGGTAGCTCAACAAACGATGGCGGCATGGGAGCGGCGCATGCACTAGGTTTTAGATTCAGAGGAAAAGACAATCTCTATATAAACAATTTAAACGGGCAAGGCCTTGGGGAAATAGAAAATATAGATATTTCAGGAGTAGATCCGAGATTAAATGACGTCGATATCAAAATTGCATGCGATGTTACTAATCCCTTGCATGGTCAAAATGGATCTGCTTACATCTTTGCCCCACAAAAAGGTGCAACTGCCAGCGATGTTGAAATCCTTGATCGAAACTTAAAAAATTATGCCAAGGTCATAAAAAAACAATTTAATTTAGACCCTCAACAAATAGCAGGTACAGGCGCCGCCGGGGGGCTGGCAATACCGTTTCTTTTGTTAAAAAGAACGAAAATAGAATCTGGCTTGGACATTATTCTCGAACATTTGAATTTTAGAGAAACAGCAAGAGATTGTGACATTGTAATAACAGGAGAAGGTAAAACAGATCATCAGAGTGCCATGGGCAAAGTATTGTCGGGTGTTGCTAAAATCGCTGCAGAAGAAAAAATTCCGGTTATAGCTTTATCTGGCGGTTTAAATGAAGGATATGATGCTTTATATAATGTTGGTATGAGTGCTTTGTTTTCTACATGCAGACAAATAATGACTCTTGACGAAGCACTTTCTACAGCACAAGAAAGCCTTTATTCTGCTACTATAGATTTATTTAGACTTATAAAGGCAATATCTTAGTTAAGCGGCAAATCCCTTTATCTATATGTTCAATCAAATTCATAAGCTTTGTTTTTATTTCAAAAGGTCAATCATTGTTAACCTGGCTATATGTTTTATGCCTCCGGTATATGATAGAATATAAAGAGTCTACACGGAGGCAAATAAACATTGTACAGCTATAAAAAGCGTGATTCCACCTCTATCAACAAGGCTTTTTTTCGAGCGATGTCAGGCTTGGCTTTCGCCTCTATTATCATTTTGCTTACAGTTTCATCTGCAATATTTTTTAACAGAATTCTGGATATTGAAGGCAAAGCATCTCAAAATCAGCTTAGCTATGTAGCAGATCAAATGGACTATTATTTAGACGCTGTTGACAATTTTTCTAAAACTATAATGGTTGATACTGATATACAAGGCTACATGATAAAACATATAAGCGGGAAAGAATCACTTAATGCGATCGACCAGATGAATATAAAGCGAAAAATAAGCCATATAATTCAATCCACTAATTTTATACATTCTGTTACTCTTTATTCTCCTGATGGAGAAAGAATAACAACAACAGAAATTTTCCCATATTCAGCGAGCCTTGAAGAATCTCTAATGGCTGATAATGCAATCTGGCAGCCCAGATATAAGCATTCAAATACGAATCGTTCAATTGTACTATATACCCACTCATTAATTAGACCTTTCTACGATTATACTACTGCTGCTTTAATCGGTTATATAGAAATCGTTCTTCCCGAAAGTACAATAGCAAATATTTATAGCGATAAAATAAGTGAAACAAGTAATTTATTTATCCTAAATTCAAATGGAATTATTGAAAGTTCAATTTCTCCTGCAAAAGTGGGAACTTACTATGAGGATTTTGAGAAAGTTATTTTTCTTGATGATAGCAAGATAAACCTAAATAACAGGATGCTTGTCTTTTCCCGTCATTTTTCTTCTCTTGACTGGTATATTGTCAGTGAAGTTGATATTATAGCTTTAATGGAGCCGACATTCGCTGCTTTTGGTCTTGCTTTAATAATTACTTTTATAGTTATAATTGCCAGTTTAATGGTATCTCACAGACTGGCAAAATCTATTACCAGACCTGTTTACAGTCTTATAGATCACACTCAAAAAATAAAACAAGGAAACTGGACACCTATGGAAGGCTCTGCTGTTTACAGCGATATAAATACTCTTTTTATTGAATTTAATGATATGATAAAGGCTCAGGAAATTTTGAAAAATGATTTGCTAGCTTCCGAGAAACAAAAAAACAAGCTCTCTATGGATTTACTGCAAGAACAAATTAATCCTCACTTTTTATATAATACTCTTGATAATATATGTGCTGTTGCTGAAGTCGGAGAGAAAGAAACTCTTATAGATCTTGTAATGAATCTTTCGACATTCTATCGCAAAGGTTTAAGCGATGGTTTGAATCGTATTACTATCGATAAAGAACTGGAAATAACACGGGCATATCTACATATTATGAGTGTAAGGTATTTCAATAAATTTGAATATGAAATAAACTGTCCTGATCATCTTAAAAATTACAGTTGTATTAAATTCTTACTTCAACCCATTGTGGAAAATAGCATCTATCATGGTATCAAACCTATCGATGATCATGGCTTTATTTCTATAAATGTTTCAGATATGGGCGAAAGTATAATTTTTAGCATCAGAGACAATGGTATAGGAATAGATGAATATAAACTGCAAACAATAAGACAAAAAAGAAAGTCCGGTCATTTTGGTGTCAATAACATCCACGAGCGCATACAGTTATATTATGGATCTGAATTTGGACTTGAACTCGCAAATCATCCTGATGGTGGCTGTATTGCCACTATCAAAATAGGTAAAGAGGAGATATAACAATGCCTTATAATGTGGTAATTGCCGATGATGAATATTTCATAAGACAACGTCTCAAGAAAATAATTTCATGGGATGATCTGAATTTGACTTTCGTAGGGGAAGCTGAAAACGGCTATGAATTAATTGAATTAATTAGCCAAAAACAGGTAGACATCGTTTTGCTTGATATTAAAATGCCTCAGATGACGGGAATGGAAGCAGCTAAAATAATTAGTCAGGACAATCCATTGATAAAAATTGTAATTCTTTCAGGTTTTGATGATTTTAATTATGCACGCTCAGCTATGCGCTACGGTGTAGTTGATTACCTTTTGAAGCCGGTGGATCCTGAAGAATTAAAAAAAGTTTTAATTAGATGCAAGGATTCTATTATCAAGGAGCAAGAACAAGACAATAAAGATAGAAGACTTCTTCGTTATGATAGAAATCTTAGTCTTTCTGCTGTTTTGAACAGCAACATGAAACCAGAGGATCTTATTAACAAATATCCTGAATTAAAGCATGCTTTATATACACAGTTTATCGGCTGTTTTATATATTCTGAATCTGATGAGAAAATTCAGGACATAACAATATGGCTGAAAAGCAAAGGTTTCGAATGTGAATATTACAAAGAACTTGATTATTCATATGTTATACAACTGTTCCTATCAGACAAAGCCAAAATCAAAGAGGCAAAATCCTGTTTAGAAATATATGTCAAAAACAATCCCTCCGATTTTATATTTATGACTTTCTCTGAAATAATTGACATATTCTCGGCTTGGTTTCCATCATATAAACAAGTTGAGAAATTTCTTAATTATCGTTATTTTTCTAATCAGGAAACAGCAATTTCCGGCGATTTTATTTGCAATAACATCTGTAAAAAGAGCAGAGATACTTTTAGCTTTAAGGATAAAAATAAAGAAAAAAATGAAATTCCTGATATATCAAAAATTCGTCAGGGCATTCTTTTGTACCTGAACGCCCGTGATAGTGAAGGTTTTACCAAAATGGTCAGCTACTGGTTTGATCAGATTCAACTCAGAGCCGACATTGATTTTTTCTTTACAATAGTTTCAGAATTCTACTTGACATACAGCATATATTATCGTGATATGATCAATATAGAAGACAATATTGCAGATTATGTTTCGGTGATAATTAGTGAAGACTACGAATTAGAAAATATCAAAGAAGTTTTAATATCGGCTGGTTTAAGCTGCATAAAACATAGCAGCAATACTCCCTCAGACATTGTTTTAAGTAGAAAGATTGCTGCCTATATTGATGATAACTACACTAATACTGATTTGACTGTAGCCCAGATTGCAGATAAATTTCAACTAAATCCGTCTTATATGGGGAGTATTTTTAAGAAAGTCTATAATCAAAGCCTACTGCAGTACATCACACATGTTAGAATGGAAGCTTCCATAAGACTCATGGCTGACAGACGGTATAAGATGTCGGACATAGCTGAAATGGTAGGCTACACAGACGCTTTTTACTATAGTAAAAGATTTAAACAGATTTACGGAGTATCTCCTAAATCATACAGTTTGAGCTTATAGGTTTTTATAAAGCATCCCCGCACCAATGACCCCTGCATCATTTCCAAGTTCACAAGTAATAATGTCGGTTTGAGTCTTTCCACGACCCAACTCAGTTTCTACTTGTAGTTTTAATGGCAAAAGCAGATTATCACCCTCATGAGATATTCCACCTCCTAAAGCAATCGCTTGCGGTCTAAATATATGTATAATATTGGCTAGACCAATTGCAAGATATTTTACATAACGTTCTATAACAATTTTAGCTGTAGAATCGTCTTTTTTTGCAGCAACAAAAGGGATCCTTGCATCCATTAATCCATTGTTTTCTTTGACAAGTTGATTAAGCAGACTGTTTTTTTCTTTTTTTGCAGCCTTAGACGCCTCTTTTATCAGTGCCGATGCAGATGAATATTGCTCCCAGCAACCCTGACGACCGCAATTGCATGGATAACCTCCTGCCTGAATAACCACATGTCCAAGCTCGCTTCCTCCAGGATAATATCCCGAAAATATTTTGCCGCCTATAATTACTCCTCCTCCTACACCTGTCCCTAGAGTAACAGTGACGAAATCTTCATATCTTTGTCCACATCCAGCTATAAATTCTCCATAAGCAGCTGCATCTGCATCATTTGCAACATGCGTTTTAAAACCGGTTTTCTTTCCAAAAAGCTCCACCAAATGAACATTATGAAAGTTCAGATTACTGGCATAAATAATCGCCCCGCTGCGACTATTCACAAGACCAGGACTGCCGATACCAACGGCTATTATTTCCTCGGTGCCAATTTCCGCTTGCTTAATCAAATCAGCTACTAAAGCAGCCATTTTGTCGATTATATCTTGTGCTGAACCTTGCCTTCCCGTACTTATACTTTGTTTGCAGACAATTTTGCCACTCTCATTTATTAATCCTGCAACCGTATTAGTTCCTCCTAGATCTATACCAATGCTATACATTTTTCAAACCTTCCTTTCTTTTTTTTCTGCTATTTTGAGTAATAAGTCAGCAGTTCCTACATTATATCCACTAGCACTGTATATTACTGTACAATCTGATTTTAAAGTCATAATCAGAGGAAGCATGCCTGGTTCCTTATATACTCTTCTAGCAAGCGATTCCAAATTAGAAAAATCGAAAACCCTAAATTTTGTTTCTGGCAAAGATCTAATCAGCTCTATGACACTCCTGTCATTTTGTGCCTCTTTTGAAGCAGCCAAAAGAACTATCTGTATATTTGCTTCTTTAATTTTTTCAGCTCTATCCCTCAATTCATTAAGAATATGTTCCGTCGGCTCTCTTCCTTCTTCAATCCATATCATTATGGTGAGAGAATCAGGCAAAACATTGCTTCTGATAAATTCTATATCTTTCAGTATAATTTTTTCTAAAATATCTTCTATTTTGAAATTTATTGGCAGAAGATTGATTTCTTTTTTCTCCTCTGCTGTCACTATAAATTCGCTCATATTTACTGTTTGATTCCCATTAGGCAGTCTCTCACATGTTATTAATCTATACTCTCCCGGGTTCAGATAGAATTCAAGATTTTGATTTTCAAACCCTACAAACTCCGATCCTAAAGTAAAATAATGACCTTGATAAAACCAGGCAATGCTCAAGTTTTGTTTATACTGCCATAATTTTTCATCATCTTTATTTATATTTAGAATCAGTTCGGCTTTTTCATTTTTAAGCTGAGCTGCCCCGCCAGCATCAATAAATCTTCCTCCTTGCCAGTACTGAGGCACCATCTTAACAGGATCTATTCTTGCTGCAATGCCAAGTGTTCTACAGATTGCAATGAAGCAGATATCGATTGATTTTGGGTCTGCAATATCGTGCTTAATAACACTTTCAGGACTTGTTAACAACTCTGTTGCGCACAGCTCATTACTAATTTTTGTCTGACAAAAAAGCCATTTATAAATACTGGAAGGATTTTCTTTGAACTTTTTTTTCAGCTTTTCAGAAAACCATGATTCTATAAAAAGCCGCCATGAAGTTATAGGCTCAAAATATATTCTTGGACAAAGTATATATTTATCTAAGAAAGCCTGCTCTTTTAACGAAAGTTTTCCGTTCTTGCTATCTAAATCTAATTTAATTGCAGGTATTAAGTGGTCTAAAAGCAATTGGCAGGAATACTCTCTAATGTCTTTGAAATTCAACTGTTTTAGCAAACGTATAGACAGCAAATCTGCACTTATTTCTTCTTTATTTTTCCCCTCGAGCTGCTGTGCAGTTTTAATAAAAGACACTATCTGCTGCCAGTTACTTCTTGCATTGACAAGAATATCTGTAATCATACTGCGGTCTTTTTCATTGATTCTGATTAGGTCAAGTTCAT
Source organism: Ercella succinigenes (assembly GCF_900002895.1). Lineage (NCBI taxonomy): Bacteria > Bacillati > Bacillota > Clostridia > Eubacteriales > Oscillospiraceae > Ercella > Ercella succinigenes. Next base: position 46,768 of record NZ_CDHP01000010.1, read on the forward strand.
GTTCCAGTCCAAGTTTCCATGCTAACTCTTTATCTTTGTATTTTTTTTGTGAAGCTGCTAATTTTCTTTCACTTTCTTTTTTAATACTGTCGGTAATATTAGTTAAAGTTTTCTCAGAATCAGAAGGTGCAAAAAAAGTAAATTCTTTGCTAGAATTTTTTGAGTAGCAATAATTCACCCTGCTTTTTTGATTATCTATGTTTAAGATAATTTCCTCATCAGAAACCTTCTCAATGAATTTTTGCACCTTTTTATTATCTTGACTGATGGCTTGAATAAACAAACTTCCTGCAGCCGTTTCAAAAAAAACCTGACCATTTTCATCTGTCATAATTGATGCAAGAGGAAACATTTCAGCAAAATTAAGTACACACAAATCAAGCCGTACATTATGCACGGGCTTTCCTTTATTATCTACAACTTTGACTTTTAGCCAAACTGTTTTTGCATATCTACTTAACTGATTCTGATAACGCTCTATTCCTTTTTTCTCAATTAAAATACTATTTTCTCCATCAGAAATATCTCCATAGGTTCGCGAATGAACCAGCATAGCTCTTGCCGCAGCATGTATAAACCAGCCATGATCAAGTACCGGCTCTGGTTCACAAGCACCCATAAAACGCCATTTTCCGTCACACCATACTTCTACCCACGCATGATTATCATCACAATGAGACCAGCGCGGAGCATATACCTGACGTGCAGGCAAGCCGAAACTACGCAAGGCAGCAACAGTAAAAGCAGACTCTTCGCCACAGCGGCCAACGCCACTGCGAAATACAGCCAATGGAGATGCGGTTCTATCGTCACCCGCCTGATATACAACATGCTCCGAACACCAATAATTTATTTCAATGGCAGTCTCTTCCATCGTAAGGTTCTTAAAACTCAAACCTTTTTCCAAAAATGATGTTTCGATTTGAGCATGAAAAAAACTTCTGCAAGAATCAATTTTTTCATTATTAATCCGATGCATTAGAATATAGTTAAGGAAAAGTTCATCCGATATTTTTTTTGAAAAAGCACTATTTTTACGAAGCCAGACAGCATGTTCAGCATAATCAAGAATAGTATCAAAGCTGCAGTCAAAAGTGTCACTAATAGGCATGGCACTGTAGAGATATTTCATGGAAATAGAACAATCCGGATCTAATTTTTTTATTTTTGAATTTACAATATCAGAAAAATCACCCAATAATTTGAGCCTCTCTTCATATGCCTGTTCAATTTTCACCCTGGTTATTTCAGAAAACATAACTTGCTCCCGTTATTTATATTTGGTCTGTTAATTTAAACAAAAGAGTCTATAATATTGCGTGCTTTTTTTATTTCTGCCTCATCTGTTTGCCATATTTCATACTCACTCATTGTTGGCAATCCCATTTTTACATCAGGATTACGCCAAACCATAGGACTGTTTATAATCTTCTTACCCGACATGTGAAAGCTTCTTATCTTTGTTTTTAACTGTATCTGCTTAATAACCGAAGCATCAATACCTCCACCTGCCATAATTTCAATACGGTCATCTGCAGCAGCAGCCATATCTCCTAGAACAGACATTCCTTGAATGCTATCAGCTTTCTGACCCGAAGTCAGAATTGTTTTAATCCCCAGATCTATAGAATCTTCAAGAGTTTTGTATGGATCCTTAGATTGATCAAAAGCCCTGTGAAGAGTTATATCTAAGCCTCCGGCTGCTGTAATAAGTTTTGCCATTCTTATCACATCGAGATTTCCATCTGGTTTTAGAATTCCTGAAACGATGCCATTTACCTCGGTATTGACAAAACGTTTGACCTGAACAAGCATAAGCTCAAATTCTTCATCTGTATAACAAAAATCTCCAAATCTTGGCCTGATAAGAACATTAATTTTTATATCACTTTTACGTCTGATTTGATTTAATACGTGTACATCAGGTGTTGTTCCGCCAATGACCAAAGAAGAACACAGTTCGAGTCTGTCGGCACCTCCACGCGAGGCAGCCAACGCTGAATCTACTGAATCTACACATGCTTCCAAAATAAATCTTTTCATTAAACACCTCTGCTAAGATAATACAATGTACTAACGGCAACGCCTGTTGCACCCTTGCTTTGAAATTCAAAAACGGGGTTATCTGTCCAAGCAGTTCCTGCTATATCCAGATGCAGCCAAGGCTTCCCTTCAGCAAAACTGCGCACAAAAAGTCCTGCAGCTATAGTGCCACAATGATCTGACCCTAGATTTTTGATATCTGCTATTTCACTTTCTAACATTTTTTGATGTTCAGCAAATGCCGGCAATAAGCAATATTGTTCGCCTGAACGTTCGGATGCTTTTAACAATAATTGTTCGAGTTCTTCGGAATCGCAAATTGCTCCTGTAATAGTAAAACCCAACATATTTGCTACAGATCCTGTAAGAGTTGCCACATCTACTATTTTATTAGCGTTAAGATTACGCACGGCGTAGCATACAGCATCAGCAAGTATAAGTCTGCCCTCGGCATCAGTATTTATAATCTCAATGCTTTTGCCAGAATAAGAGTCTATAACATCGCCTGGCAGTATTGAATTATTCGATATTCTATTTTCACAAACAGGTATCAATCCGTAAATATTTATTTGAACCTGCATTTTAGCAAGGGCTCGAATAGCTCCAATAACAGATGCAGCTCCTGCCATATCTCCTTTGATTCCAGTCATTGCAGCCGCTGGTTTAAGACAATAGCCACCAGTGTCACAAGTCACACCTTTCCCTACAAGGGCAGTTATATCGCTACTATTTAAGTCATTCAGATAACGAATAATTATAAATTCAGGTGAATAGGCACTTGATTTGCCAACATTTTCCAATGCTTTCAATCCTATTTCTGATATATCTTTATAATCAAAAATATCTATATCAACAGATGTGCCGTTAAAGCATTTTTTTATTTCTTTGGATAAATCTCCCGGACGAAGCATATTGCCAGGCTTATTAACCAAATTTCTGGCATATATTATTGATTCAGTTATTATTATGGATTCTTTAATCAAAGCTCTTATCATTTTATCTTTATCTTTGTATTGGAGGCTATAGTTTAAACAAATTTGAACATCTATAGTCTCTAGCGGCCTTTCCACCATTGCAAAACAAACTGGCTTATAAAAACCTAAAAGCAATCCCTCAACAATATCCGATATGCTATCCAGACCACCATTATCCAGAAAATCAGAAATATTTATCTCTATTTTCTTAACTTTTTCACTTTCAGAAGACAATTTAATAATATCGGTTATTTTAAAAGCAATTCTGGCAGCTGCTTCTTTAATATATATTCTCTTGTTTTTTTTAATACTGGAAGTACAAATTTCAGAAAAAAGCCACTCCATCATCAAAACGTCTGACATTATTTTGTCATTTAATTTTGTAGATATATGAGGCACTATGCGCAAATTTTCTAGTTTTTCACTATATAACATGACGGAAACCCTTTCCTTCTATAGTATTGGCTTCATTAATAATTATAAGAGCAGCAGGATCTGTTTTTCTGACTAATTTTTGCAATTGAATCGCTGAAGATTTTTCTACTGCACAAAGAATCACCCTTTGAGGGTCACGGCTGTATCCCCCTTCACCTTTTATAATCGTTATACTCCTGCCATTTCCAAGTAATGACATTCTTACTTTATCTGTACAATCAGATATTATCAGCATTAATGATCTTGCTGTATTACTATCTATAATTTTATCCATAAACAACCCTGAGACATACACAGTAACAACTGCATAAAGCATATTTTCAATGTTTTTGTATACAAATGCCGAGGCAAGTATAACTGTGCTGTTCAGCATAAACAAAATAGTTCCGGTTTTAAATAAAGGCCGCTTCATCTGCAGGAGTAATCCTAAAAGTGATATTCCACCGGTGTTTGACCGTCCAAGATGGGCAAGACCCATCCCTGCGCCCATTAAAGCACCCGCAAGCAGGGAAGCAAGCAACGGGTCTCCCCTATAAACAGGCAAGAAAACATCCATCAAATCTGTTAAAACAGATAAAAGAATAATTACTATAGTGCTACGCACAGCAAAATATCGAGGCAGCAAATCTGATCGCCATGTTATGAGTAAAAGCGGCAAGTTAAAAACAAGAACAAAAAGGCCTATGGGCAAACCGAACAAATAGTTAACTAATATTGCTATGCCACTGGCACCACCCGGAGCTATATTGTGAGGGGCAGCAAAGCTGTTTATTCCGCCTGCATACAAAATTATTCCCAGCAGGCTCAAAACAGCAGACTTAAAACTCTCATTCGTTTTCATACTGAACACAGACCATCTTATGCCCATTTATTCTATCAACAATGAAATCTATATAATCTCCGTTATAGTCGAAAGGAATCTTCACATTTTCCGGTACAGATGTTAAATCTCTTACATTTTTACCTCCAGTATAAAGACTGAACTTAGTATCATATAAGGGGATGATATCTTCAATCGTATAAATATCCTCTGAGCGTTTTTCAGTTATATAATGAAGAATATGCAAAATATCACGATTATGCTGTTTTTGTTTATTTAGTGAAGTTATTATTGTTGAAGGTCCTGAGTGATCCACTTGTTTAACCGGCAGCAATAATCTTATTGCATCCTTAATCATATGTTTGCACCAATTCGGAGCATTTTTGCGATATAAAGCAAAAACAGGATGTGAAAAATATATTACATTTTTATACTTTACTACTGCCGCATTCCCTTTTTGCCCATTAGAAGGAGCATGTTGATGCGAACAGAAAGTTTTACCAGAACGATCAAACCAAGGTTTTATTTTATCCATTATGGTTTTACTGCCTATATTTTCTTTCGGTTTAACATCATATCCTCGTAAATACATTACCAGTTCTTCTTTTGGTAAATCTCTTCCTATAACTTCATTTGGCATAACAAATTCGCGATAATACTGTGATTCACTTAAAAAATCTATACCATAAATATTATTTTCTTTTTCCCTTGCAAAGCAGGAATCATAAGATCCTAGAACCTTACCCCCTTTAGAAATATATTCAGTAAGTTTTTCTTCCAAATGTTCCTTATAATAAATAACATCCGGAAGTATCAGCAGCTCATAATTGGTAAATTCGACACTGCTGTCAATTATATCAAACTGATGTGATAGTTCCTGAAGCATTCTCACAGCACCTATAAGAGAAGGAGAGATTCCTAGATCATGTGAATCTTCTGGATAAAACTCTTCCGGAGTCAATACAGCTATGCGTGCTGCAGAAACAGAGTCTTTACACCAAGGCTCTTTTTCTTTAACCGAAGCATAGATATCTCCAATAAGATCATATGCCGAAGCAGACAATTGACAGCTAGGATGTAGTTGGTCACCAATTGAGCAGCCTGCTCCCATTGCCAACATCTGAAAACACTCAAATTCAAGAGCAGCTTTATTTTTAAGAGAATGAAAATCACCCCAGTAAGTATGAAATTTACCAGTCATTCCTATCATGTCCATTCCTAAGGTTCTGGCATATCTGCTGGTAGCTGGGAAATGATCATATCCCCAACCTCCGCTTGGCAATGATTCTAATTCAAGATGACTATAATGATTCAGAAAACTACTGCGTGTCTTAGGGCCTACATGTGAACTATTATAAAAAATTCCACAATTTGGTACGAGTTGATGTATCAAAGAAGATATTTCGTACTTGAATTCGTCCAGCATGATAGCACTGTACTTCAATCTCTCACTTTTATTTTCTGCATCCATACCCTTTTGTTTCATTTGACTACGGCAATATTGGCAGGCACAATCAACCTGGAAAAGAATATCCATAAAAAACCCATCAATATTTTCCGCACCTACTGAGTCAACAATGTCTGATAAATGCTCTTTAAAGAAATCCCTGTAAGGACTATTAAGACATATTGTATGGTAAAAATGAGGATCCGGAATATTTTGCGTATTTATGAATTTACCGTCAGACCCTATCGAAAGCCATTCTGGATGCTCACGCATAATTCGTGCATCCCATTGCACTGTAGTATATACGGGAACCTTTATACCATAATTGTGACAGGCATTTATCTGTTTAACCAAAAGATTCTTTTCTTTAAGCTGAGGATGAATAAGTCCAGGATGCTTTTGAGACTGGTAATACAGCCAGCCATGATGGCATCTGGCAAAACAGGTTATAGAATCAACAGAGGCCTGGTTCAAGGTATAAGCGAATTCATCCGAATCAAATCCGGAACCTATATTTTCAATATATTCACTGGTATGAAAATCGAGATGTATTTGTCTATATCGAATATTGTGCATAAATTTCTCCTTGTTTATTCTTTAACAGCACCTGCTGCCAGACCACCTTCCACTTTTTCCTGGAACAAAAGATAAAGCGCTGAGGGCAAGATAACAGTAATTACTATTGCTGCCATCAAGGGACCGTAATCACTCCCGCGTTCACCGTTAAAATTAAGCAATCCCAGAGCAACCGGTCTTAGTTTTCTATCATTAATGAAAAGCAACGGGAAAATAATATTGTTCCAGGCTGCCAGAAAATTAAATATGGATATTGTAGATAAAGCAGGCAAAGAAAGTGGCAACATAACATTTTTATATATTTGAAAATATGATGCTCCATCAATAACGGCAGCCTCTTCCATAGATTTATTTACTCCGCGCATAAAATTTGTCATGATTAAAACGCTAAAGGGAAGATTAAAGGCTACATAGATTAATATAAGAGCGAGTATATTATTTTTCAAATTAAACATACCTATCATATATGCTACCGGAACAAGTACAGTGTGAATAGGTATCATCATTCCAAGAGCAAAAAATACAAGCAGCGCATTATTCCCTCTAAAATTAAAACGAGATAAAATAAAAGCAGCCATAGTAGAAACAATTCCCAGAATTATTACTGTTGCAGCAGCGTGAATCACACTGTTTAAGAAATATTGACCCATGGATGCTTCTTTCCATGCAACAATATAATTTGACCACTGAATCTTTTCCGGCAATGCAAAAGGCTGAGAAAAAATTTCCAGTTTAGTTTTTAGTGAGGAAAGTATGGTAAAGGCCATTGGCATAGCAAAAACAAGCGCCATGAATATGAGAAAAAAGTACATAAAAAATTTACCAGGCGCACTATTTTGGGTTTTATTTGTTCTTATATTCATTATAGGCCACCTCGTTCATTACTTCTGCTCATAAGCTTATTGCTGCCTACAGTTCCTATCAGACAAATAACTAAGACAATTATGCCTATTGCACTACCCACGCCGTAGTGATTATATCTAAAAGCTTCATTGTACATAAGAGTTGTCGGCAAATTAGTAAGCCCATTTGGCCCACCGCCGGTCATAGCAAAGACAAGATCAAAGACTTTAACCGAACCGATGATATCAAGAAGTATGCACATGAAAAGAGTTGATTTAAGCATTGGTATAGTTATGTGAAAAAATTTACTGACGGAACTTGCTCCATCTATAGAAGCAGCTTCATATAGCTCGTCAGGTATAGTCGTAAGACCAGCTAGCAAAATAACCAGAAAATAGCCGATGCCTGCCCATATGTTTACAAAAACTATTGTATTCATTGCAGTTGAAGGATTCACCAGCCAGGGCTGAACCAAATCTGTAAATCCTATTGTCTTCAGAAAAGAGTTAAGCAAACCTGTTGGCATAAAAACAAAGTACCACATCAGTCCTATAGAAGCCATTGGAAATACTGTGGGCACAAAAAATAGTCCTTTGAAAATTTTAAAACCTCTGAAACGAGTATTTAGTGCTACTGCAAGAAGCAAAGCAACCGGAGTATGGAAAATAACACTAAAAAACACCATTCTGAGCATATTTTTCAGAGCAAGTAGAAAAGACGGATCCTTAAAAGCTGAAATGTAATTCTTAATTCCTACAAAAACCAGAGGCGATCCTGCAATACCATTCCAATCCATAAAAGAAAAGTAAATAGCAGCAATCAACGGAATTATAAGCAAAACCAGATATATAAGTATTGCCGGCAGCAAAAACATTGTTACATTTAGCTTTGCGCTGGCACTTTTAAGATTATGCAAGAGTGTTTCCTCCTTTTATTATTACTTGCCAGCTAATGTTTGCTGACAACAAAACCTCCTGGAACCCGGCAGTTCGGGCGATATTTTCACCTTTATACCTTTACCAGGAGGTTCTTTATGTCAATCGACGAATCGATCAGAAATTGAGGTTATAATTATTCTGCATTATCAATCTCTGCCTGGATTTCAGCCGCAGCATCTTCGGCAGATGCACCAACAAACATACTGACTATTGAATTTCTTGTTCTATCCTGCATTGATCCTAAGGAATCAAAATCAAAAATATCTACGCATATACCTGTGGATGTTCCACCAAGTTCAACACTTTTTCTAAACAGATCTGTTGTTTTTCCTTCATCTAGTTCTATATCATTTCTAGGAATAAGGAAAGCAGCTTCTTCAGCAAATCTTTTCGCTGCATCTTTATTTGTCAGCATTTTTACCAGTTCCATTGTAAGCTCTAATTCTCTACCCTCAAGTTTTCCATTGATCATATAAGGACTGAGAACTTGCATATCTTCATCTTTATTTTCTGCTTTTGCAGAGAAATAAGGGAATTTTGCTAGTCTAACATGTTCTGCCACTGCTGTTGTTTCAGTATTTGTAAAGTTACTTATATTCCATGGCCCTGTGATAATCATAGCAGCTTCACCCTGTTGAAACTGAGTTACCGCTACATCATCCGTAATGCCGGCCGCACTTGGGTCAAAAGCATCAGCTTCAATCAGATCTTTTACAAATTGTAAAGTCTCAACAACGTCCGGATCAGTCCAACTCTTTGTTCTGTTACCAAGCAGTTTAGGAACTTCAGTACCTAACCATTTATATGCTATTTGATTATGGAGATGTCCAGCCATATATGTTGACTGTGCACCAATAGCTATTGGTGTAATTCCGATACCATTTAATTTATCAATTGCAGTAAGTAAATCTTCCCATGTTGCCGGGAAAGAAGCGATGCCCGCCTGATTAAGCAAGTCTTCATTGTAAAAAACACCAATCAAGCCTGATTCCATCGGCACAGCGTATGTTCCATCATATCCTGGCACCTGATAATATGAAAGTGAACCCTCGCTGAAGCCACCACCCCACTCAGGATCTGCCTCAATAAAAGGAGAAACATCCAATAATAGACCATTCTCAACATAATTTGCCAGATTAGCCACACCCTGTATACGGAAAATATTAGCCATATTGCCTGAAGCAATATCTGTTGTCAGGATGTTATTAAAAGCAGATTCATCGCCTTGTGAATCATCTATAATCTTAACCTCAGGATATTTATCTTTGAATTCATTAAGAATATCGTTATAAATTTCTACCTGCGTAGTAGTACCTGCCATTCTTGTAAGCAGTCTGATAGTTATTTCCTCATCACTATCTTTAGATCCTTCTGTAGTTTCGGCAGTTTCTTTTGTACCATCAGCATCGGTCTTATCGGTTACAGTATCATTGGATCCACAACCAGCAAAAAGTGCAACAGCCATAACTAAAACCAGTAATATAGCAGTTATTTTTTTCATCATTGCTATTCCTCCATAAATTTCTATCTGCTTCAAAGTCCCTACTTGTCTTGTCCGGACAATGGTAATAATAGCTTATTACATCTTGTGAAAACATGGAGATTTTATAGTAATTATGGAAATAAACTATTTAAATTACATAAAAATCCAAGCATATTTCTATAACTGAGCAAGCAGATACAATAATATACATTATTTTTCACTGTGCACATCTGTGTATTTAGCTAGAATCATTATATGCCTGCTTAATTATCTTTTAGCATGATCAAAATTCAAATTTCTGGATAAGGATCACAAAAACACACCTTTGAGGAGAATACACTATGCAATACGGATATTTTGATAATGAAAATCTGGAATATGTAATAAACAATCCGCAGCTTCCTGTATCTTGGACTAATTATATAGGAATCAATGAAATGTGCGGAGTTTTTAATCATACTGCCGGCGGATATGTCTTTCATAAAACTCCTGAATATCATAGAATAACCAAATTCAGACCTAACGGCGTTCCAATGGACGGTCCAGGACATTACATTTACATCAGAGATAATTCAGACGGTGATTTCTGGACAGTATCCTGGCAACCGGTTGGTAAAAATCTCAATGATTCAGAATATAAATGTTGTCACGGTCTATCCTATACAAGATATTGCTGCAATTATAAAAAAATAAAAGCAGAACAAAAGCTATTTATTGCAGTTGATGATCCTGTCGAAATTTGGGACATAAAAATTAAAAATACAAGTGATGAAACTAAAGAACTAAGTATATTCAGTTATTTAGAATTTTCATTTCATCACATAGACATGGACAACAAAAATTTCCAAATGAGTCTATATGCAGCCGGATCAAATTATTCGGAAGGAATTATAGAATATGATCTTCATTATGAAGAAAAAGGCTGGCAATTTTTCACTTCAAACTTTGAGCCTGATGGTTATGATTGTGTGCGGGATTCTTTTTTAGGACAGTACAGGACAGAGGCAAACCCTATTGCAGTCGAGTCTGGTGATTGCACTCAAAGTACAGAACTGGGAGGAAATCACTGTGCTAGTTTAATGAAAAAAATATCACTTAAACCGGATCAAGAAATCAGACTTATTTTCCTTTTAGGCGAAGGAAATCTGGTTCAGGCAAAAAAAATGCGGCAAAAATATGCCTGTCCTCAAGCGATTGATCTTCAGTTTAGCAAGTTGAAAAATTTCTGGAGAAAAAAGCTTGATGCCATGAAGGTAGAAACTCCAAACAATGCTTTAGACACACATATTAACATCTGGAATCTCTATCAAAGCGAAATAAATGTAATGTTCTCAAGATTTTCATCCTTTGTTGAAGTAGGTGGCAGAACAGGGCTTGGCTTCAGAGATACTGCCCAGGACGCGATGACAATACCTCATTCCAATCCTGAAAAATGTCGTCAACGCATTATTGAACTTATGCAGGCTTTAACCAGCGAAGGCTACGGTTTACATCTTTTTGATCCGCAATGGTTTAATCCGGATGCAGTAGAACCTTTCAAGTCACCAACTGTTATACCCGAACCTTCTGCTAAAGATATAGTACATGGAATTGAGGATGCCTGTTCAGATGACGCCCTCTGGCTCGTAGGAGCTGTTACAAATTACATCAAAGAAACTGGTGATTATGAACTACTTGAACAAAAACTCCCCTATGCTGATGAATTTTTTTGCCGGAATTCTGATACAAATTCAAACAACTACCACACGATTTATCAGAAATTAAAGACAATACTAATCTTTTCAACTGAGCAAACAGGAAAAAACGGTATTTGCAAAGGATTACGTGCAGATTGGAATGATTGCTTGAATCTTGGCGGCGGAGAAAGTGCAATGGTAAGCTTTCTTCTTTGTTGGGCATTAAAACAATTTATTGAATTAGCTGATTTTCTTCAAAAGCATGAGGATGCAACAAAATTTATAAAAATTTTGTCAGAAATTGAAAAGACTTGTGATGATAAATTGTGGGATGGTAACTGGTATATTCGAGGATTTACAGCCAGCGGCAAAAAAATTGGCTCAAATATCAATTTCGAAGGCAAGATACATCTTGAGAGCAATGTATGGGCTGTATTAAGCGGTGCAGCTAAAGCCGAAAAGGCAGAAACTGCAATGAAATCAGTAGTTGATCTCCTAAAAACCCAATTTGGTCTTATGCTTAATTGGCCGCCTTATACAATACCAGATGATGATGTTGGATTTGTTACAAGAGTATATCCGGGAGTAAAAGAAAACGGATCTATTTTTTCTCATCCTAATCCTTGGGCCTGGGCAGCTCTGGCAACAATCGGAAAAGGCAATCTTGCTATGCAGATGTACGATCTTATCTGTCCCTTTAATCAAAATGATATGATAGAGATACGCCAATCAGAACCATATTCCTATTGTCAATTTATAATGGGACCGGCACATAGCGCCTATGGAAGAGCACGCCACCCATTTATGACAGGAACAGCAGGCTGGGCTTATTTTGCAGCAACCCAATTTATATTAGGAATTAAACCAGGATATGAGTTTTTGGAAATAGACCCTTGTATACCTTCAAGCTGGAGCAGATTTCATGTTGAACGATTCTGGAGAGGCGCTTATTATGAAATTGAAGTTGAAAATCCAGATAGTGTCCAAAAAGGCATCAAAAGTATTTACATAGGGGGGACAAAAGTAGATAGAATACACCAGATTAAACCAGGACAGAAAATCAAAGTGAAAGTTATCATGGGTAGAAAGGATTAACAATATGATTAGATTTGGTACAGGTGGTTGGCGTGCAATAATAGGTGACGGTTTTACTAAAGCAAATGTTCAGCTTGCTGCATCTGCTTTAAGTGAACTTATGATATCAGAAAATTCTTCTGCAAAAGGATTATGTATAGGATATGATCGCCGTTTTTTATCAAAAGAAGCTGCACAATGGGCTGCAGAAATTTTTGCAGCAAGAGGCATACCTTGCAAAATTTTAAATAAAGAGGCTCCTACACCATTAATAATGTTTGCAGTTAATCAACTAGAACTATCTTATGGCTTAGCAGTAACTGCCAGTCACAATCCCGCCCTATATAACGGCATAAAAATTTTTACTGCCGGTGGCAGAGATGCAACAGAAGAAGTAACAAAAAAACTGGAAATTATAGCTGATCGCATTGAAAATTCAAAACTTGATCTGGAAACTATTGACTATAATCAAGCTATTCAAGAAAACAAAATAATAGTGATAAATCCTTTCAACGACTACATAGACGCTATTCTTAACCATATTGACATAAATTTAATAAAGTCAGCAGGGTTAAAAATAGCTCTTGACCCTATGTACGGAGTTAGCCAAACCAGTCTTAGAACCATATTAATGACTGCACGTTGTGAAGTAGATGTCATCAACGAACGTCATGATACTTTATTTGGTGGCAGATTGCCTTCTCCAAATGTAAACACCTTGAAATACTTAAGCCAATACGTTGTAGAACATAACTGTCATCTAGGTATTGCTACAGATGGTGATGCCGATAGAATAGGAGTAATAGATGATTCCGGCAAGTTTTTGCCTCCTAATACTCTTCTGGTTATACTTTACTATTACTTACTGAAATACAGAGGATGGTCAGGTTCGGTCGTGAGAAATAATTCAACAACTCATTTACTTGACAAAGTTGCAGAAGGATTTGGTCAAAGCTGCTACGAAGTCCCAGTAGGATTCAAACATATTTCTGCCAAAATGATCGAAACAAACGCTGTAATTGGTGGGGAATCTTCAGGAGGACTAACTGTGCGTGGACATATACAGGGAAAAGATGGAATATATGCTTCCGCTTTACTGGTAGAAATGATTGCAGCTACAGGAAAACGTTTGTCAGAGCTTTATGAAGAAATAACTGAGATTTTCGGTAAAACATATGTAGAAGATAAAGATTATTCACTGACTAACAAGCGCAAAGAAGATTTACAAAAAATCTTGTTCACTGAAAAAAAACTTCCAGACTTTAATTTGCCCATAAAAAAAATCGATTATTCTGATGGCTGCAAAATTTATTTTTCTCATTACAGTTGGGCTATAATGAGATTTTCAGGAACAGAACCTCTACTAAGAACAAGTTGTGAAATGCCTGATAAAGCTACGGCTAAAGACTGCATAGAAAAAATTCGTAAATTTGTAGAGAAATAATCATGCAAGGGAGAAACCTTATGGAGCAAAACAACAAGCGTACAAAACCTGTTTTTTCATTGCAGCTGCTTCTTGTTGGTATAGTTTTGCTTTGCTGGGTGGTTCCTTTTTCAGTAATTTTGCTTTACTCCAGTATTTCTGTATCAAGAAACGTGCAAGGAAGAATCGAGGATACAATTGAAAATAGTGCAAACCTGGCATTCGAACAAATTTATGAAAACCTCCACCGGGCTATGGATTCTTCTCGAGCACCCAACTATGATGGCGTAATAAGAACAAGCTGGTTGCAATATGCTTCTGATAATGATGAGATTAAACTTTATGATGACATCAGCAGTTATTTGTCACAAAAATATTCATATGACGATAATTTTCTTACTACATATGTATTTTTTACCGAAGAAACAGATAAAGTTTATTTTGCCAATCATCACACAAACTATTCTTCAGCACTGTCATTGCGCTATTATCTTGATAATGTTCATGAAGATGTTTTGCAAAATTTCCCCCTGCTGGATACCAAAATTCGCTTTTTCCAAATTAATGATAAGCTGTTTATGATGCGCAATATTATTGATATGCGTAATATAATCAGCAAAAGTCTTGATCCCTATGCCGTAATAATAATGGAATGTGATCCACATTATCTTTTTGAAAGTGTAAGTAATATAATTTGGCTTTCCGAAGCAATCATAAGAATAAACGACATGGAAATGCGTTTATTCGGCACTGAAAATCAGTCGGAACAGGAATATTCAAATATAATGACAAAAGATCCTATGAGTGGTAAATACCTGCAAAGGCTTACAAAGTCTGAATATGATTTTAGAATTGAACTAGATATGGCTTCTGATGCAACTGATTTGATCAGTCAATTTTCAGACAATAGAAATATAATGCTATTATTTGCAATCTTCGCTTTTCCACTTTTACTTTTTTCTTTATTTATTTTTTATAAACATGTCACATTGCCTACCGACAGGCTTGTTGCGGCAACAACAAAAATAGAAAAAGGAAATCGTGGTTATCAGGTTAAGCAAATGCCTGGAAACAAAGAATTTTTCTGTTTAACCAAGCAATTTAACAGTATGTCTATTCAACTCGAACATCAATTCAATAAAATATACGAAGAACAGCTAGCCTTACAAGAAGCAAGAATAAGGGCTCTTCGTTCGCAGATAAATCCTCATTTTCTTAATAACACGCTGGAAATAATAAATTGGGAAGCCAAGCTTGCAAACAACAAGAAGGTTTCAGAAATGATCGATGCTCTTGCAATTATGCTTGGCGCTGCAACAGCAAGAAGTGATAATGCAATGGTAGATCTGAGAGAAGAACTAGACTATGTAGACGCATATCTGCATATAATAAAAAAACGTTTTGGGGAAAGATTAACTGTTAGCAAAGAAGTAGATAATACTTTGTTATCATATTCAGTGCCTAGCCTGATACTACAGCCAATAATAGAAAATGCCGTTGAGCACGGTATATCGCATATACCAAAAGGCGAGATAATAATCAAAGCTTATTCAGAGCCTTCTTATATCATTCTGGAAGTTGAAAACGATGGTATTTTAACTGCTGAAGATAAACAAAAACTAACTGATTTAATTTCCGGTAATAGCGATGCTTCGAATGTAGGTATAAAAAATGTAAGTCAAAGACTAAAAATAATTTATGGTTCTTCCAGTGAATTTTCAGTCGAGGAAATCAGACCAAATAGAATTATGGCAAGGTTGAAAATACCACAATCCAACACATAATTCCCAGAGTTTTCTAAACATTTGTTTTTAATATACTATCTTTAGTTAGTGCACAACAAGAAACAATTAATAACAACCTCTTTACTTATTGCACAAAAATAAGAGTCTTATAATATATTTAGATGGTTAATAAGTTTAACCTAATTATTTTTCTTCGAAGAAAAAATCAATGGAGGATTAAAATGAAAAGACTACTAGCTCTTGCACTCATAGTGCTTATGTTAACTTCATTATTAGCAGGTTGTGCTGGTTCAGATGATGCCAATAAAACCGAAACAACTACTAAAGCTACAAATGATTCTGTTGAAACAACTGATGAAAACAACGGTACGCAAAACTCTTCCGATCCTGTAGAAATTACTGTAGTAACATCTTACGGAGGAGATGACGGAAACAGAACTAATTACGAAGATGCTATCAGGAGCTACGAAGCCCAAACAGGCAACACAGTTTTAGATGCGTCAGCTACTTCTGATGAAGAGTGGAAATCAAAAATAATGACGGATTTTGAAGCAGGAACAGAACCAGACGTTCTTTTTTACTTCAATGGCGTTGATGCAAATCCTATCATTGAAGCTAATAAAGTAGTATCTATAGATGAGATTCGTGAAGTGTATCCCGAATATGCATCCAATATGAAAGAAGAATTGCTGGTTCCTTCTCCATTAGACGGCAAAGTTTATACTGTACCTGTTAATGGATTCTGGGAAAGCTTATTTGTAAACAAGAAAGTCCTTTCAGAAGCAGGCGTTGAGGTTCCAGGATCAGATTATGGTTGGGATGACTTTATTACAGATTGTGAAAAAATAAAAGATGCTGGTTTTACGCCAATAGCCGTATCTTTACAGGAAGTTCCACACTACTGGTTTGAATTTGCTTTATATAACAGAGGAAATCAGGATAATCACCTTGATCTTCCGGAATCATCCACTGACGCAGCCGGCCAAAAATGGGCTGAAGGACTAACCGATATCAAAAATTTATACGAATCAGGCTATCTGCCTTCAAATACACTTACCGCATCTGATGCTGAGACCGTACAGATGTTTGCCGATGGCGATGCCGCTTTCCTGATAGACGGCAGTTGGAAAATAGGTTATTTCCAGGAAAACTGTGCTGACCATCTGGATGATTTTGCTCTCGCATATGTTCCTGGTAAAGGCGAGAGAAAAGCAACTGATCTTGTTGGTGGAATATCAATGGGATATTACATCACAAGAAAAGCCTGGGAAGATCCGGACAAACGTGAGGCAGCCATAAAATTTGTTGAACATATGACCTCAGATGAAATTGTATCAGTTTTTGCCACTACTTCAGTAACAGCCTTAAAAGATGGAGTAATACCTAGCGAAGACTTGGATGTGCTGCAATTAAGTGCAATAGAAATGGCAGCTGACGCTACAAGTCTTGTTGGAGCAGTTCAAGATGGAATGACAGCAGAAGCAAGAGGAGATTTATTTTCAAACATAAAAAATATTGTGACACAAAAAATCTCTCCAGAAGAAGCTATTGATTCTGCACTTGCCTTGCAATAAAAACAGATATTTATAAATAAGACAACGTAAAAGGCAGAGGTCGGACGCAACATGTTTTGAGTCCGGCCTTCATTTTCCCAAGGTGGTATAAACTATGAATTCTGTTATTTACAAAAAAAAATATCCATTAATTGTTTTTCTCTTACCTGCTTTTGCTTTTATGATAATCTACCTCCACTATCCATTCTTAAAAAACATACTCAATAGTTTTGTAGAAATATCTGGCTTAGGGACTGCAGCTGGAGATTTTAATGATCCATGGTACAGTAATTATTCAAAAATGCTTTATGACCCCAATATGCACACAGCATTGAAGAATACAGGATATCTGATATTAACAACTATTATTTTTCAGGTAGGTATTGCTCTTTTATTAGCACTCCTTGTAGACAGGATTAGAAAAGGTGCAGAATTTTTTCGTACAATTTACTTCTTCCCCATAGTTATTAGTGGCACAGCTCTTGGCTTAATGTTTAATCTGATTTTTCTCTATAATGGAGGAATGTTAAATCAACTTTTAATAAAAACAAATATAATAAAAGAATTCATTGACTGGAAGGACGAAAAATATTTTCTTTTTACAATGCTTCTGCCAGTGATATGGCAATATGTCGGCTTTTATTTTGTGATAATGGTTACAGGTCTAGGCAATATATCGTCAGAAATTTATGAAGCAGCCTCGCTGGACGGTGCCGATGGATGGAAAACTACTTGGTATATTTCCTTACCCTTAATGAAAAATGTTCTTTACACTTGTCTTATTTTAGCAATAACAGGCGCTTTGAAAGTATTTGATCTACCCTGGGTAATGATGGGACAAGGTATACCTATGGACAGATCTTGGCTTACAGGCACATATATGTACAGTCAGACATTCATTCGTTCTGATGTTGACTATGGTTCAGCAATCGCAGTAGTCATTGTCTTTCTTGGTATTTTTCTGTCTCAAATCGCCAATCACTTATTTAGAGAAAAAGATTTTTAAATCTTTACTTTTCGAATGAATTTTTCCATAAAACAGAGGAGATAATTATGACTGAGCAGCAATATATAGATGAAATCCTAGGCCAAAAACATTCTGGTAATAAATCTACAAAAAAATTCAGCCCTTCGAAAACTCTTATTTATTTTATTCTCAGCATCTGGGGCTTAACAACAATATATCCCTTTTTTTGGGTAATAATAAATTCCTTTCGTGAAAAAGGACTGATTCGTTCTGACTCATTTTCTATTCCCTGGTCAGCTCAAACCGGCTTTACTCTTGATAATTATCTTTTAGCTTTTCAACGTGCAGATTTTAAAAATGCTTATGCCAACAGTATTATAATATCTGCTTCAGTCACATTACTGGTCATTTTTTTATCAGGCCTTGCAGCTTATGGCATGGTAAGATATCGTTTTTTCGGCCGCAGATTATTACATTTACTTATCCTGGCAAGTATGATGTTTCCTGTCTTTTCCACTATAATTCCTGTTTTTCGCCTGCAGGTAGGCTGGGGGCTGGCAAGTACCGGCAATCGCTTTCTCTCTCTTATTTCTGTAATACTTCCTCAAGTCGCAGGAAACATTTCATTTGCAATTATCGTTTTAATGGGTTTTATCCGCAGTGTGCCTTTAGATCTTGAAGAATCCGCATTTATAGATGGAGCAAATATTTTTCAAATTTTCGGCAAAATTATTCTGCCAGTTGCCAGACCATCTTTTGCCACTGTTGCTATATTTACATTTCTATGGTCATATAATGATCTATTTACACAAACATTTTTTTTGAGATATCCAAAAGAAAAAACAATTACTTTGCTCTTGAATGAAATCAGCTCTCAAGCTGGAGTCAATTACGGACTTATGGCCTCGTCTGTTGTTCTTGTTGTAGTTCCAGTACTTATTGTTTATATTATTCTTCAGAAGAACATTATAAAAGGAATGACAATTGGTGCGGTTAAAGGTTAAAACAACTACCGTCCAAAACCACCTAGGAGTATAAAATGTACCGAGTAGTTTTAATAGACGATGAAGCGATTATAGTAGAGGGATTGAAAAAACTGGTCGACTGGAGCAGCTTTGATAGCGAAGTTGTAGCCACTGCCCATGACGCGACTTCCGGAAGACAAGCAATAATCGACAATAATCCTCATATTGTATTCACAGATATAAAAATGCCCGACCAGGATGGTTTAAGTATGTTGGCCGGACTTAACAGCGAATTTCCGGATCTTTTAGTGACAGTACTTACAGGTTATCGGGATTTTGCTTATGCTCAGGAGGCTGTTCGCATAGGAGTTCATAGACTTTTATTGAAGCCCTCAAGAATGGACGAGATAAATGAAGCAATGCTCAGCATGGTAGCAAAACTCAAATCACTTAACTCCAAAGAAACAGGAGAAGAAAACTCCAGCAGTGCCAACAGCTATATCGTAAGGAGGGCATTAAACTATATTGAGGATCATCATCAGACAAGGCTTTCTCTGCAAGAGATAGCAGCTCACTGCTATGTTTCTCAATGGCATCTTTCAAAATTATTAAATAAGCATACCGGCAAAAAATATTATGATCTTCTTAATGCCTCCAGAATTGAAAATGCCAAAAACTTGCTCCGCGATAAAACCAAGGATCATCTTACAATTGCAGAAATTAGTGAACAAGTTGGTTATAGTGATACAGGTCATTTTTCGCGTTTATTTAAAAAACATGTAGGCATAAGCGCAAATGAATATAGAAACATCAAATAGAAAAAAGCCTTTTTATTCAATAATAAAGTTGTGTAACTAAGTATACAGTTTTTGGAAAAAACACTATGCTTGTTCAACCGAATCAGCTATAAAAGAGAAAATGACTCCTAAGCCGTGTGCCCCTGCATCAGGATAACCAATACTTCGGTCACCGACAGTGCCGGCACGTCCCATCTTGGCGGCTATTTTTTCTGTCGCTTTTGCACCTTTCACAGCAGCCTGAGCCCCCAGACTAAATGATTCATAGAAGTTCAAACCTTTTTGGGCACTTTCAGTCCAGGAATCAGCAGCCGGTACGAGCGCATCAATCAAAGTTTTATCGCCTACCACTGCTCCTCGGCCAAAAGATCTTGCACCCGTTGCCTGTATTGCCTTTACTGCAGACTGCATCATATCGGCAAATTCCGATACTGTTATTTCTTTCTTATCACCAATGTTTTTGGCAGCCGCTCTGAATGCAGATCCCCATATAGGGCCAGATGCGCCTCCACAATATTCCATAATAATAAGAGAGCAGGCATCAAGAAATGAACCTATATTTTCGGAATGATTCTTTAGCAGCGATCCCCACTCTTGTTGCAGTTTTCTAAAGCCTTTTGCTATGCTCATTCCAAAATCGCCATCACCTGCATGAGAATCCAAATCGCAAAAAGGTTTTTCATTTGCTATTACAGATTCACTCATTTTACCAACGATATAGATCATATTGTTTGTATTTATTGTGTCTGATTCTATTTTTGCATATTTTGCATAAACTTCTGCCTCATCGGCATATGTATTAACTTCTTCCTCACTGCTCAAAATATTATGTGCCTCAGGTATTTCCTCTTGCCCATCAAATTTAAGTGCCGATGTATTGCATTCCTGGTTTAAATAACCTTTTAATTCATTGTCCAGTTTCAGCAAAGTTATGGAGGCTCCAGCCATATCTATACTTGTCATATAATTGCCTACAAGACACCTGTGTACTTTAATATTTTTTGCTGCCAATGCTCTTAAGGCATAATTATTCAGCACATACAGCTCCTGCAAAGGACTACCGCCAAAACCATTTACAAGCAGTGCTACCTCTTCTGTCCCACAATCACTTTCTGAAATTGACAAGTCTTTGACCAGTGCTTCTATCATGCGTTGTGCAAGCTTTTCTGCACTTGCTATTTTTTCGCGTTTTACTCCGGGCTCTCCATGAATTCCCACACCATATTCAAGCTCATCTTCTTCTAAATTGAAAGTAGGGGTACCTTTGGCAGGTACAGTACATGATGTTAATGCAAAGCCTATACTTCTTACATTGTCTGCTGCCTTCTGAGCAATTTTTTTCACAGACTCAAGATCCATGTTTTGTTCTGCTGCTGCTCCTGCTATCTTATGGACAAAAACAGTTCCTGCAACGCCTCTTCTGCCAACAGTATACAAACTATCTTCTACAGCTATATCATCTTCCACTTTTACAAAATCTACCTTGATACCATCTTCCTGTGCAAGATATGCTGCATTCTTGAAATTCATAATATCGCCACTGTAGTTTTTTATAATCAGCAAAGTACCTTTTTCTGATGCTGTTTCTTTTATTGCCTGATAGACCTGTATTTGAGAAGGAGATGCAAACACATCACCACAAACAGCAGCGTCCAGCATCCCTTGTCCTACAAATCCTGCATGTGCCGGCTCATGACCACTGCCTCCGCCACTTATAAGGCTGACTTTTTTACTGTTTTTTTTCCTTCTGGTAATTATTTTATACTTTTCATTAAGAGTTAAATCTGCATGTGCCATAACTATTCCCTGGCACATTTCTGTAACTAATCCCTCTGGTTTATTGATTATTTTTTTCATTTCCCAATCCTCTTGGCCTTATACATTGACCCATACTTATCTGCAGTCATTATTGCTGCCGCAACATCTTCAACAGAAACAGGGAAAGGCATTGCATGAACTGATTCTTCTGGTATACATGCCTTCTGCGCTACTTCAATCAATTTTTCCGAGCTGATTGTTTCTACACCTATATCCGAAAAACACACAGGCAAGCCAACATCCAAGCAAAAGTCCAGAACTTCATCTATTTCTGTCTGCGGTGCATTTTCCAGGAAAAGTTGAGACAATGCACCAAATGCTACTTTTTCACCATGGAAATAATGATGTGCCTCTTCAAGTATTGTCAAACCATCGTGTATGGCATGTGCTCCCGCCAGTCCGCCACTTTCAAAACCCAGTCCTGAAAGTAAAATGTTTGCTTCTATGATATTTTCCAAAGCTGGTGTAACTCTATTATTTTCACATGCTATTTTTGCTTTATATCCATCTTCAAGTAGTGTTTTGTAACATAATTCTGCAAGGGCAAAAGCAGTATTTGTTCCTTTGGCCGGTTCACAAAAACCTTCTCTGAAACCACATGGAAGACCTGCATTTACATTAGAATATGAGCGTTTTGTTGCTCTGGCTTCAAAATATGTTGAAAGTGCATCTCCCATTCCCGAAACAAGGAATCTGACCGGTGCATTTGCTATTATTTTTGAATCTATCAAAACTACACTTGGACTTTGTTTGAAATATGCATAATCCTCAAATGCGCCCTCTTCTGTGTATATTACTGCTGAATGACTTGTAGGAGCATCTGTTGCTGCAATTGTAGGAACTATTATGAGGTTTTCTCCGCCTGCTACACATTTTGCTGTATCTATTGCTTTACCACCGCCAAGTCCTATTATACAGCTGCATTTTTTTTGCTTTGCCTCCTCTTGTAACCGGCTGATCTCTTTTCTTGAGCATTCACCGCCAAAATTACTCTCCATGAGCGTTATTCCGTATTTATCGGATGTTGCTGCCAGCTTTTCTTTTACTCTGTTTACATCGTCTTTATGGGCGATTAACAATGCCGATTCTCCAAATGTTTTTACAAAATAACCCAGATTCAACAGCTCATCTTCTCC